>NZ_FMUD01000036.1:0-49909 GCF_900100825.1 Agrobacterium sp. DSM 25558
ACCGCTCTCTACTGCATTCAGCAGCTTTGCATAGACCGCTCTCTACTGCATTCAGCAGCTTTGCATAGACCTGGCGAGGTGTCTGGCCGGTCGCCAGTCCCAGCACTGCAGTAGGCTTGGCGCGAACTACCGATAGGATACGCTCGGCAACCGCAGTACTCGCGTCTTCCGGCGTCGGAAAAATTGTGACGTTCAACGCGCGTCCGTGCACGTCCCTGTGAAGATGATCCATCAGACGGAAACCTTTTAAAAACTGTGCGGAAGTTCGCGGCCAGACGTGGCCCGGCCGCCAAATAGTTAAATATGTCCGCGATCCATCGCTTCGAGGAGCGCTGCTATATAGCCGTAGCAGAAGCTAAACGCGACGCCGATCGGATCTCGGCCCGAGATGGTCGGGACATGATCGGGCATGATCATGTATTTGTAGCCGACCTCTTTGTAGATTTTCAGCGAGCGGATCATGTCCATGTCGCCTTCATCAGGGAAGGTTTCCATGAAAGACAGCTTGCCACCGCTGATGTTGCGGTAGTGGACGTTGAAAATCTTGTTGCGGCTACCGAACCAGCGGATGACTTCATCGATTTCTTCACGGGGGTTGTCGAGCATCTCGCCAATCGAACCCTGGCAAAAATTCAGCCCGTGATAGGGATTTTCGCGGATCTGAACGAATTTTTTCAGACCCTCGACGGTACCGAGAACGCGGGTAACCCCCTTGTAGCCTGGTGGTGTATAGGGATCATGCGGATGGCAGGCGAGGCGGACTCTGTTGCTTTCAGCAACTGGCACGACACGTTCAAGAAAATAATCGATACGTTCCCAGTTTTCGTCTTCGGACAGAACTCCGGCAAGGCCCGGAGCCGCATCATGATCCGCCTTGTCCCAGCGCCAGGCTTCGTTCAGCGAGCCGCCGCGGCCACGTTCCATTTCGGTGCGGGGAATGCCGATGATGTTGAGATTGTATTTTGCCGCTGGAACGCCCGCCTCGGCGATGTTCTCTATCATCGCGCAGACAGCATCAATCTGGCGATCCCGGTCGGGGCCGCCGAGCAGAATGTCCTGATACGGTGCCTCCTCGATGGGGCGCGACGACATGGGCAACTGGATCATGTCCAGCGTCAGGCCGAAACTCTCGACCTTTTCGCGGTGACGCTGGATGTCATCCAATGTCCAGCTTGCAGGCTTTCCCGGTGGATCGGCACAGACATTCTTGATACCGAGCTGTGCCCAGACGCGAAAATCATCGTCTTCGCGGGCGTCCACCTGTGTTCCGAGATACATATTGGCCTCATACTGTGTGTCTAAGTAATTGAAAGTGGCTTCCCGATACGAAGCCGCCCGACTTACAGAGCGCTCGCTTCGAAAAGCATGCGCGAATAGTCGTCATGTGTCCGACCCTGATAAAGATCGTCCTTTGTTAGTTCGTCGACGAATACGCCGCTTTTCATGACCAGGACGCGATCGCACATATGGGCGATGACACCGAGATCGTGACTGACAAGAACATAGGTCAAGTTGCGGCTTTCCTTCAGGTCTGCCAGCAGATTGAGGACTTCCGCCTGTACGGAAACGTCGAGCGCCGAGGTCGGTTCGTCGAGCAGAAGGATTTCCGGCTCCAGCATCAAGGCGCGGGCAATGGCCACGCGCTGGCGCTGTCCGCCGGAAAGCTGGTGTGGAAATCGATCGGCAAAAGCCGCCGGCAGCCCGACCTGCTCCAGCGCGGCTTGAACGCGATCCCAGCCCTTGCCGCGATCCATGGCGCGGATCGGTTCCGCCAGAACGCGGTTGATGCGGTGGCGGGGATGGATGGAGCCATAGGGGTCCTGAAACACCATTTGCGTCAGCAGCATCTGCTCCTTGGTACGATCCTTGTGGACGTCGATGCCCGCAAGGTTGATCCTTCCCGACCAGTGTCGGTCGAGACCGGCCAGTGAACGCAGAACTGTCGATTTACCGCAGCCGGATTCTCCGACGATGCCGAGCGTCTCGCCCTTGACCACAGAGAAGGATACGTCCTTGACCACCTGTTTTGCGGATGTGCCGGTTCCGAAGGAGACTGAAAGATCATGGACATCAATCATGGCTGTGCCTCCACCGCGTCGATCGCGTTTCTGTCAAGGGTTTTGAGCCGCCTCACAGGCGTATGGAGATCTGGCATGGCTGCGATGAGCCCACGTGTGTAGGGATGCTGCGCCTCTTCAAGACTTGTCAGCGTTTCAACGACGCGACCCTTGTACATGACCATGATGCGTTCGCAGAACGCTGCTACCATACGGATATCGTGGCTGATCAGCATAAGGCCTGCATTGTTTTCGCGCACCAGCTCGTCCAGCAGTTTCAGGACGTCTCCGCGCACTGAAACGTCGAGTGCTGAAGTTGGCTCATCCGCAATCACGATCCGTGGTTTGGCCAGCAACATCATGGCGATCATCACGCGCTGGCCCATGCCGCCGGAAACTTGGTGCGGATAGAGCTTCATCGTCCGTTCGATATCGGTGATGCGCACGCGCTCCAACATGGCAGCAGCCATCTTGTACGCTTCGGACTTGCTGGCGGAGAGATGCAGTACTGCCGCTTCCGCCACCTGTTTGCCGATTGGCAGGACAGGGTTCAGCGAATACCGCGGATCCTGCATGATCAGCGCCATGCGATTGCCACGCAGCGAGCGCATCTGCTTTTCGCGGGCGTTCAGCAGGTTCAGGTCATCGAAGGTCAGCATATCGGCGCTGACGCTGGCGATCGGTGGCAGAAGACGCATGACGGCGCGGCCCAGCGTCGACTTGCCCGAACCGCTTTCGCCGACGATGCCGAGCCGCTCGGCTTTGAGGTCAAAGCTAATATCATCGAGCGCGGGTTTCCCGTACCGACCGAAATTCACCGACAGGTTTTTGACCGAAAGGATTGTGTCGTTATCAAGAGCGGGCATGGCGAGGATCCAGAAGGTCGCGAAGCGTATCGCCCACGAGGTTGAAGGCAAGGCTGCTGATCAGGATCGCGACACCGGGCATGACTGCGATCCACCAGTGATCCAGCATGAACTTGCGGCCACTCGAAATCATTGCACCCCATTCCGGCGCTGGCGGCTGTGCGCCAAGGCCAAGAAAGCCTAGCGATGCTGCGGTCAAAATTATGCCGGCCATATTGAGCGTCAGGCGCACGACGACGGACGGAATGCACATAGGCGCGATATAGAGCATCAGCAGACGCATCGGCGACGCACCGTAGAGGCGAGCTGCTGCAACATAATCAGTATTGCGGACGATCATTGCTTCGGCGCGGGCAAGACGGGCGATAGGTGGCCAACTTGTCAACGAGATTGCGATGACGGCAGTGCCAAGACCTGCGCCAAGCGCTGCCGCGAAAGCGAGTGCCAGGATAAGTGACGGGAAGGACAGGACGATATCGGTTAACCGCATCAAGATAGCGTCGGTGCGACCGCCGACAAAGCCGGAAACGACGCCAACGAACAGCCCGATCGGCCCGACGATCAACGTGACTGAAAAGATTGTCGAAAGGGTGATACGGGCACCGTATACCAAGCGAGAAAAGATGTCGCGGCCAAACTCATCGGTTCCGACGAGATGAGAGAAGCTTGGAGGCTGGAAAGCAGCCTGCAGGTTTTGGACTGCAGGATCATAAGGTGCGATCAGCGGTGCGAATACGGCCACCAAAACCAACACAAAGAGAACAAGAAAACCGCAGAGGCCAACAGGCTCACGCGATAGCTTTTCCCATATCGGTGCCAGGCCGGACAAGATGGCCGAGCGCGGGCGACTTGGCTTTTCGGAAGAGAGAAGTTGCACGCTCATTGCGTCACCTCACGTGTGCGGGGATCAAGGACCAGATAGGCAAGATCGGATATGAAATTCAAAGCCATGAAAATGGCACCGATAATCAGTGTAGAGGCAAGGATGGCGTTCATGTCGCCGATCATCAAAGCATTGGTCATGTACTGGCCGATGCCGGGCCAGGAGAACACGATTTCCGTCACGACTGCACCTTCAAGAAGATTACCGTAAGAGATGGCGAGAATAGTGACGAGTTGCACGGCGATGTTTGGGAGCAGATGGCCGATGACGATGCGGGCGCTGGATGCCCCCTTGGCGCGGGCAGCGGTCACGTAATCCTGGTTCAACTGCTCGAGCGTAAAACTGCGGGTCATTCGGGTGATGTAGGCCATCGCGGAATAAGCAAGAATGCAGGCCGGCAGGATAATATGGTGAACGGCGTTCCAGAAAGTTTCCGTATCGTCGGCGAGTAGGCTGTCGACAAGAAGCAGGCCTGTCCGGGGTTCGATAAGGCCATCGAGATAGGTATCCACCCGACCCGGACCGCCAACCCAGTTAAGCCCCGCATAAAAGATCACCAGACCCACGACGCCGAACCAGAAAACCGGGATCGAATGTCCCACCAGCGAAATGATCCGGGCGAACTGGTCGATCCAGGTGTCGCGGTTAAAAGCCGCAACCATGCCCAGCGGTATACCGATCACTGTCGAGATGATGACGGCAAGCGTGGCAAGCTCCAGCGTGGCTGGAAAGGCCTGCGCCAGATCCTTTGTGACTGGATTTCCAGTCAGGATCGCAGTGCCGAGGTCACCATGAAGCAGGGACGTCAGATAAATCCAGAACTGCTGATAGATCGGCAGGTCGAGGCCGAGCTTCTGCCGCATCGCTTCGAATGCGGCTGGGTCCGCCAGCTCGCCCACGATGGCGCCGACTGGATCAGTCGGGAGAACCCGGCCGATCACGAAGGTCACGACAAGCAAAGCAAACAGGCTGACTAGCAGCTGTCCAAGCCGACGTGCAACTTCTGTTAAAGTAAATTCCTTCATGACCAGCCGTCTCTCTTACTTCACGTCAGTCTTTGTGACGTTCTCAAGTCGGTTCAGCGACCAGAGATTCGTGGTGTAGCCCTGCACACCCGCGCGCAGCACGATCGGTGTGAAAGCTTCGAACATCGGCAAAACTGCAGGTTTCTGGGCAACGAACATATCCTGCAACTGCTTGATCATGTCGGCACGCTTGGCTTCGTCGCGTTCGCTGTTGGCCTTGTTGCGAAGATCGTTCAGTTCGGGGATATCCCAAGCCGAGCGCCAAACGAAATTGCCTGCATTCTTGGCTTCGAGGCGGTTGTCCGGATTGGTGACGAAATCGTTCATTGAGCCAAGTGCGTTCGGCATGACAGCTGTTGCGAGCGGGAGCAGAAGATCGAAATCCCGGGCGCGGTGCGATGCGACAATATCGGCACCATTACCCTGCTTGATCTCGACCTTGACGCCGATCTGAGCGAAATTAGCCTGAAGTGCGGTCGCGATATCGACACGAGGTGCCTGTACGATGGTTTTCAAAGTGAGTGAGAAGCCATTTGGATATCCGGCTTTTGCGAGCAGTTCCTTGGCCTTTTCAGGCTGGAACGACCAGTCGGGATTGGCGATGGCACCCTTCCAGTCTTCCGGCACTGGCACGTTGCGCTGGCGACCGTAGGGACCGAGAATTGTGTCTGCGATACCCTTGTAGTCGATTCCGTAAGCAAGCGCTTCGCGCACTGCCGGATTGGACAGGGGTTCCTTGCCAGCATTCATGGCAAGCACGTAAAAACCGCCGATCTTCACCTGCTCGATCTTGAACTTGGAGTTGGTCGTGAATGACTTAACGTCCGGTGCACTCAGTGCGTTGGCGATATCCACGTCACCACGTTCCAGCATCAGGCGCGCTGTCTGGCTTTCCGGGACATGGCGCATGACAACGCGGGTCATCGTTGGAGCCTTGCCCCAGTAGGACTTACTGGCTTCGAGTATGACCGTTTCATTTGGAACCCAGCGGCGCAGAACGAACGGCCCGGAACCGGCAGTGTTGGTGCGCAGCCATTCGTTGCCATAGTCGTCGTTGGCGACGTGTTTTTGCACTTCGACGCTGTCCACGATGCTCGAGACGCCCATGGCAAGACGGTAGATCAGGTCTTCCGGAATGACACGATCGGTCAGATCGATGCGAAATGTCTTGTCGTCGATCGCCTTAGTCAGCGTTTCGATGTTGTCTGCGGTGTAGCCGGCGCTCTTGAAATACTGTGATGCTGACTGGTTCAGCTTCAGGAGGCGCACCAGCGAAAACACAACGTCTTTCGCGGTAACCGGGTTGCCCGACGCAAATTTCGCATCGCGCAAATGGAAGGTGATGCCCGTGGCGTCTACGTCCCATCGCTCGGCAAGCTGCGGCTTGACAGTGTTGCCGTCGGCATCGTCCGAATAGACGAGGCGGTCATAGGTTGCTGCCAAGATTTCCTGTGTCTTGCTTTCCGTCCCCTGTTGGGGATCGACTGACAGGACCTGCGCCAATGATGTGCCGATGACCAGTTGGTTCTTCGGGGTTTCGGCTAGCGCCATCTGCGCCGTCGAAAGCACTATGGCAAAGGTGACGCCAGTCATTAGTTTCGAGCTGAAGTGTCTCATGAAATTCCCTCCGTTAAATGGTGACCCGATCTGCCAAAAACTGATCGGATGTCGTCGTTCCCGTTCGCGATGTTATGTGGATGTTTCTGGCTAGGTTGAGCGCGCCTTTGACCGGTGGGTCCAGCAAGAGCGCGATTTTGGTCGAGGCACCGACAAGACGCCGGACCTCGTGTGCAAAAGCGTCGAAAAGTGCAGGCTGGCCGGTGAGAACGCCGCCCGCGCAGACAATGGTAGAGACATCGCCGCCGCGCTGCTTGAGCCGTGCGATCAGTTCGGCGAGCGCAAGTGCGTGCGCATCGATGACCTTTTGTGCCCGCGCGGAGCCTTTTTTGGCCGCGCCGAATATGAGGATCGCGGCTCTGGACCACTCGCGCGGCTCGACGGTTGCAAACACGTGGACCAGTCTATGCGGGTGATCGATGCCAAAAAACTCCAGAAAGACCTCGGTGAGGAGGTCGGTCTCGTCCAGGTCGTGTGCCTCCAGAACCTGCTTTGCCGCATCGCGAACGATGCCGGCCGCGCCGCCTTCGTCGCCGAAGATCCAGCCCCAGCCTCCAACGGTAACCACGTCATCGCCAACCGTGGCCGTGGCCGAGGAGCCGGTGCCTGCGATGATGCCCGTGCCCGATGTGGCACCATAAGCGAGGATCAGCAGGTTGGAATCGTTGAGCACGCGCACAATCGGGTAACGGCCAGCAAGGGGCGCGCTCAAAATAGCCCCCTGTTCGGCGCTGTCATTGCCATGCACTCCGGCCACGACGACAGCAACGCGGCCAAGTGGCGCTGTGATTGTCTCGACTGTCGAAAGGAGGATGCTTGCGCGTGTGATGTCGTCTAGATTGGCCCAGCCAGCGCTTGGATATATCTCATCATGCAGCAAACTGTTATCCAGCGCCGAGGCGACCTGGACGTGCATTTTGCTTCCGCCCGCATCGATGGCGACTAGAAGAGAATTGTCTCGTTTGCTCATGTTATAGTCTTCAAACTGTCGGTTTTTGTATCGAGACGCTGGAAGGCGGCTTCGTTGATGTCGACCCCGCCAATTGCCGCCATGTGAAGCGTGAGTTTCTGGGCAACGAGCGTGGATGCGATAGTGAAAGACATCGTGTCCTCTAGCGAAGCTGGCAAAACCAAATGTTTTGCGGTGCCAGTTCCGTCCGGTCCGTCACGACCTGTCACAAAGACAAGCCGTCGTGTCTTTTGCGAAAGTTGGTCAGTCAACAATGCCTCGCGTTGGCCGCCGAAAATGAGATGCGCTCCTGACCCGGCCGCATCCATCGATCCATGCAAATATTGGCGTGTCTCCAAAGCAGTTGCAAATACACGTGGCCCTTCGCGGAACATCAGCGCCGTCTCTTCCGCCACAGACATAAAAGCGGCAGGAGCGACGACATCAATGCTCGCGCTACCCATAAGGATTGCGGCGATCTCGCGCAGATCGGTGTCAAGGCGATCAGGCGCTTCAGCAGCTTCGGCGATTAGGTTCTTCCAGTGGTTAGCACGGTTATAGCCGTTCCAGTGGTCGTTCAGCATCGCGAGCACCAGTAACGTCCCGGTAAAGCTGACGAACGAAACAGAGCTGTCAGAAAGATTGCCGAGGTTCAGTTCCTGTTCACACAGCATGCCGAGCGGGGAGGGCATGTAATTCGTTATGGCGATCATATCTGCACCATCGGCATTGCGGGCAAGATCGACGATCTCCACGCTGCGGCCGCTTTGCGAAACGAGGACTGTCAGGCCCTTAAAGCCTGACAGTCCTGCCGGAAGCTCGCTTGGGAGGAAACGAAGAGCGTCCAGACCATTGTTTCGCATGTCATAGACGGCGCTGGCTGCAGCGGCGTAGCTGGCACCAATCCCGACCACAGCAACGCGCTGAGGTCTGTTTGAGGGAAAGCGATCGAGTTGATCCAGCAATCGATCCACCATCGTGAAAAGATTTCCGGCCTGCGTGGCATAAGAAGCCTGCGCCGGTATCCAATCGCGTTTTGGAACAATTGCCTCGCTCACCATGTCTTCTCCCATCACCCGCATTTATTAAAGTTATCGACTTTAATAAATGCGTCAAGTGGACTTTAATGAATTCCTTCGCTCGGTTACATAAGGGTGTGATTTGTTGGAGAAATTTATGGTCTTAGCCTCAAACATCGCCCTGTCGGATGCAGCACAGGTGGTCTTCACCCACTTACTGGATGTCGGCGAGGCAACGCGAAAGAAGCTGGCTGAATGCGCGAATTTGAGCTTTCCCACGGTGACTGCTGCCCTTTCCGAACTGGCGGCGAACCACATGGTTTGGGAACTGCGTCGAGAGCAAGGAGCACGTGGTCGCGCCACGATCGTCTACGGTGTCAGTGACGCGGCCGGGTGGATCCTGGGTGTCGATATAGGTTCTACACAAGTCAGTTTTGTCGCGCGTTCGCTTAATGGTCGTATTTTGGCACAGGAAAGCCGAACGCACGAAGGAGCCGCTGCGGTGCTTGGAGCCTTGGCGGGAAAACTTGTTGCAGAATCACAAGCGTTGGGAAAACTGAAAAGTGAGTCGCCGCTCGCTGTGGCACTTGCTCTGAACCAAGTCGTGCCGCGCCGCCTGCTTCGCCACGATGGTTCACGTCCGCTTGCGCTTGAGATTGCGGAAATGTTTCTAAATGCTTCGAAACTGTCGCGCTCTGTTCCTTTCTTACTCGAAAACAATGTCAACTGCGCTGCCGTGGCAGAACATCAGGACGGCCTGATGCAAGGATATGACGACGCTGCCTATATGCAGATCGGCGTGGGAATAGGCCTCGGTTTTTTTGCTGACGGCGCACTGATCAAAGGCGGCCAGGGAGGAAGTGGGGAGCTTGCGCAGATTCCCGTTTCGTGGAGTGATACCGTTCCTTCCGGCATTGATGCAATTGAACGGCGTTATGGTTCGGTTGGACTAATGCAACAGGTTTTGGAGGTATTTTCGGGAGAGCCGTTGCCTTCGTCGCCCGAAGAATTGTTCTCTTGGGCGGCAGACGGAAACGAGAAGGCGATTAGCCTAATGCGTCGACATGGGGTCGCTCTCGGGCGCATCGCCGCCGCCGCGTGCACAATTCTGGATCCAAGCATTATCGTTATCGGAGGAGGGTTGACGCAGAACCGTGTGTTCGCGCAGATCATTGGCGATGAGTTTCGAGCCCGAAACCCAGATACCAAAATTGATGTCTCTCAAAAAGGAGCGGAAGCAACGGTACTTGGTGCATGCCTTCTCGCTCGTGACTTGGCGGTAAGTCACCTCGTCAAGCAGTTTCATAAGCCTTTGTCTTCACGGCCGACACTTCTGCCTGCAACTTAGCTATCGCAACTATCTTTAGCGCCATCAGTAAACGCCTTTCCAGAGCGTTAAGAAGATCCGCCTGACCGTGGTAAATGCGACAGCACCTTTGCCGAGGCAAGATGCCCGTTGGTCAATTTGATAAGGGCCCTGACTACTGGATCCGCAAAGGAGGAGCCACGGAATTCGGGGCAAAAAGACCCTAGACGACGGGCGCGACTATGTCGGCCGGATCCATCGCATCGGCGGCACAGATCGCGAAATCCATGTTGAACTGATTCAGAACAGCCTGCACGCTTGTTGCCTGACTGCCAGCACGGCGAATGAAAGTTTGATGCGGACCCAACGGGACCTATCGCACTGCGCTGCGTGCCTGCTAAGCCAAATGAGGCAAATCGCGCCTAGAATGGTAGAGCGGTATCTTCGGGCCGAAACCTGATGATCATTGGGCCTTTGCATACCTCCGAGCCAGAAGGAGGCTAACGGTTCGATCCCCTCCAAGGTGACGCTACTTCGTCTCTTGCTCAAATTGACTACGCATCTGGCCAAAAATTTTCCGCTGACCGTCGGCGGTGGCGAAAGTTAGCTTCTCTAGCTAGCCGGTCGAAGAGCCGCGCCGCCGTCAACCCAATCAGCAGAACGACGGGGGCGGCCAGCTGCGCTAACCAAATCATCGGCTCTGGCCATCGCAGACACGCAGCAAATGTGGCTCCCGCCACGGAGGCTGCAAGGGCCAGCAGGAGACTGATCACGGCACCTGAAGCCATCGCTACGATTAAAGCGACAGTCACAACCATAAGATAGACAATACCAAACATAGGTCTTTCTCGGACTGAAGGATAACCGTCCAGCGCGTCTTCCGTAGCTGCTGCGGACAGCGGACACTCTACAGAATATGTGATCCGCGTTAACAGCATGATACCGCAAGCCCCGGCAACCCCTGCGTTAACTGGCAAGGATTGAGAATATTGCCATCAATGGGTTTCCTCCTTTAACTTTTCATCACTTTGGTAGAAGCAACGCCGCAGCAAGAAGCTGGTCGCGATCTCGCAGGCCTTTATTGTAGAGTTTGGCCACTGATACCGTTAGCCTCCCAATCGCGGACGGCTCTCGAACGAGACCCTGCGCACGGGCGATCTCGTTGACGATATTGGCACACAGACGTGCATCTTCTTTTGAGATGAGCTCAGGCATTTTCTACCTCTAAAACGGGCCCGCCCCCGATTGGGTGGCACTTTAAACAACTAGAAGTCCAAGGTGGTACAAGCCGACAATGCAGGAATTGTTGACCTGTCGATCGGATATCAGGTCGTCTCCCAAATGATCAATCCCTTGGAGCCGGACCTCGGGTGGTTTCAGCCGGTTGGATACGCCAGTAAATTGGATCAGATTTTGGCAGATCATAGCGCAAGGTGCCTGCACTCATCTTGCCGGTGGACGCTATCCCCA
Source organism: Agrobacterium sp. DSM 25558 (assembly GCF_900100825.1). Lineage (NCBI taxonomy): Bacteria > Pseudomonadati > Pseudomonadota > Alphaproteobacteria > Hyphomicrobiales > Rhizobiaceae > Agrobacterium > Agrobacterium sp. DSM 25558. The sequence goes on from NZ_FMUD01000036.1 coordinate 11,193, forward strand.
TGGGGTGAAGGATGTTTCGCGCCGCATTGACCCTCAACTACAAACGTGGACAGCACCTCGATTACGACGCTCATTGCACGCTAGGGAACCTGGTGATTTGGAGCAAAGGGAAAAAGGATCGTTAACTCTGTCTATTCCCTCAGGCTTAACCCAGATGCTGTAGGGTTTGTCCAACGAAAAGGCAGATGGCGCATGATTAGGCAGTCACAATGGTTCGCGAAATGGGGCCTTCCGGCAAGCGTGTCCGCTTTGGTTGGAGCGATGTTACTCGGCACCCTTTACTGGTCTGCCGCCGAAATTGACGAGGTCGCCGCGGAACGGCAGAAGGGTTTGGCCACCCTCATCGTTTCAAAAATCCGATCTTCGGTCGCTCACGATCAAGAGAGTGCCACCGTGTGGGACGACGCCGTCATCAGAACGAAGGACCGTGATCAGGATTGGCTTGACGTGAACCTTGGGCAGTGGATGAACACCTACTTCAGCCATGATGCCGCCGTCGTGCTTTCTGCCAATGGGCTGCCCATCTACCAATATATTTCAAAATCAGCCAGCGAGGTGTCACAGGAAGACCTTCGCCTGGCTTATAGTCCGCTGGCGAAACGGCTGCGTGAAAGGCTGGCTGCAGGAGACCATGAGGGTGTTTCGGACAAGGTCCTGTCAATCGGCGAGAGTGATCTGACCTATGTAGGGGAACGACCTGCTGTGGTCAGTGTCAAACCTATTCTGTCTGACACAGGCGAGATCGAGCAGCAGGCGGGCGAAGAGAACCAGCATGTCGCGGTACGGTTTTTGGATCGAGACTTCCCGTCTGAAATAGGTAGCGAATACCAGTTCGCCGAGATGCAGTTCACAACGGAGATGCCACGCGACAAGCGCCACTCCCATATCGCCCTCACCTCGAAGTCTGGAAAGGTGATAGGGTACTTTAACTGGCATCCATTTGAACCGGGCAGGAGCGTTTTGCAGGCAACCCTCCCGGTTATCGGACTTTCCGTCATTGGCATATTCATCGCCGCCAGCCTGGCCGGGCATGGAATCTGGCGACGCTCGGTTAAACTCAATTCCAATCGCCGGGAACTTCAACATTTGGCGCTTCGCGACACTTTGACGGGCCTCGCGAACAGGGGTTATTTTAATAGTGAGCTGGCGGGGCGGTTGAGGCAATCATTGCCTGAGGACGTATTCAGCGTGCTCTTCATTGACCTCGACCGGTTCAAAGCGGTCAACGACACATACGGACATCCAACCGGTGACAGGCTGATTTCTCTCGTTGCTGCGCGAATGAGGGAAATTCTCCCGGACGCTTTGATCGGACGGATCGGAGGCGACGAATTCACCGTCTTGCTCGAGAGGACGAACGCCGACGAGGTCGTCGCCGTCGCAGACAAAATCGTCGCGTGCCTGCGCGAGCCTTTTGAGATCGAAGGAGTATATGGCTCCATTGGTGCGAGCGTCGGTGCGGCGATCGCAACAGGTGTAAACGTGGATCCTGTCGAGCTGACGAGGAAGGCGGATATCGCGCTCTATCACGCAAAAGCTGCGGGACGGAATACATATGCATTATTTGGCGATCATATGGACGAACTTCTCCGCACCCGCCGAAAACTGGAGCATGACCTTCGCGAGGCGTTGTCAACGGGAACGCAGATTGAGGTTGTTTACCAGCCGGTCTACGGTGCTGACAGCTCGCAACCTTGCTCGGTCGAGGCACTGGCGCGGTGGAAACACCCAGAGCTAGGCTCAATCGCTCCGGATATGTTCATCCCGCTTGCAGAGGAGGTCGGTGTGATCAACAAGATTGGCGCTCATGTCTTGGAGGACGCCTGCAGCCTGATCGCCGGGTTGCCTTCCATCAGTGTCGCCGTGAATGCATCCGCCTCCGAACTTGCTTCCGCTGGTTACCCACTGCGGGTTCTTTCTACCCTGGCCAAATGGGGGATCGAACCGGCTCGATTGGAAATCGAGATAACAGAGAGCTTGGTCATCAATAGCGAGCAGGAGACCGAGCGAAACATCGCGATGCTGAGAGCGGCAGGGGTAAGGTTTGCAATCGACGATTTTGGTACCGGGTACTCTTCGTTCTCAAGGGTTCAGAACGTGACTGTCGACAGGCTCAAGATCGACAAGTCGTTTATCGCCGGGATGGGCGAGGGTCGTAACAGCGCGATTGTGGAAGCGATCATAAAGATGGCGCGTGCCAACGGGTTACAGACAACCGCCGAAGGGGTTGAAACCAACCAGCAGCGAGATGCACTGAAATCTTTGGGCTGCGATAACATCCAAGGGTTTCTGATGTCGCGCCCAATGGCGCGTGCAGACGTTACGGCGCTTCTGCAGATGTCAGCCTTAACACCAAGCAGGGCCGACTCGTCGACCGCTTGTTAAGTCGCAGGGGACATGAATGCCGAGGTGCATCGTCGCTGGTTGCTTGCGTAGGCAGCATGATCGGGCCTTTCGGGAAATGTAAGGGTCTATCTGTCCTGAGAGGTGGCCGGCATGCGGCGTAACATTGATGGTCTGTCGGCGTTCGTTGAGACGGCGATCAAGGAGGCACCTGGCTCTGGCGCGATCTTCGGATTCCGCAGGAAGCGCGCCTATAGTTGAGCCAATTCTTTGCCGGAACTGACATTTCTGTAGGCTCTGGTGCGACTTACGACCTCACGTCGGAGCGTGTGCCCAAGAGCGAGCGCCTACGCAAGACGAAAACCTTTCAATTGTACAACAACGCCCATCGCTGGTGCCTCCGTCTCCGCTACCTCCGAGACCGAGCGCGCCAACCGAAGCAGAAGCATTAACCGCGTATCAGGCCGTGTGCGAAAAATCCGATGGTGGATCAAGGGGCTGAAAATCAAGTCGCCGTCGAACTAGGAGTGTGCGACAGGAACTCAACCTACCTGGTATCTCGTCTCACGTCCGTCAAGTGAACGCCACCGCCCGAAGGGGGCCAAAAAAAAAATTGAGAAAACGTTTTCTCATTTGACAATTATGTCGAGAAAAGGTTTTCTCAAGACGGCTGGGAGGAAAATCATGCGTAAGGCTGGCGGTCGACAGACGATCCACGATTTGGCCGCCATGGCGGGAGTAAGTATATCCACGGCATCGAAGGCGCTGAACGACACGGGCCGCATGGGGGAGGAGACGCGCCAGCGGGTAAAACGCGTGGCACGTGAAATTGGGTTTCGGCCAAATGCCCTGGCACAGGGGCTGTTGTCGAAGCGCAGTTTTACGATCGGCTTGCTGACCAACGACACATATGGTCGCTTTACTCTGCCGGTCATGGCCGGCGTCTCGGAAGCTCTGGTCGATCGGGGCGTGTCCGTCTTCCTGTGTGCTATCGAAGACGATCCTGCGCTCGGTCAAGTGCATGTGAATGCTATGCTCGACAAGCAGGTGGACGGCATCATCGCCACTGGGAAGCGCGTCGATCGCCGATTGCCGATCGACCTCTCTGATGTGCCGGTACCCGTGGTTTACGCCTTTACTGAAGGCGAGCCTGGCAGCGTATCCTTCCGCTCGGACGACGCACAGGGTGCAACGCTTGCCGTTGAGTGCCTAAAGGCGAGTGACCGACAACGGATCCTGCATGTGACCGGTCCTGAGGACTTTTTCTCGGTTCGCGAGAGAAGCGATGCCTTCCGCGCGGTGATTGGGGAGGGAGCAACCGTTCTCTACGGCGAATGGTCGGAAACCTGGGGGCGGGATGCCGTCGACGGAATCTGGTCTTCGCCCGGCGAAAAACCGGATGCGCTGTTCTGCGGCAACGACCAAATCGCGCGCGGTGCGGTCGATGCACTTCGAGAACGCGGCATTCGCGTGCCCCAGGACGTTGCAATCGTTGGCTTCGACAATTGGGAGATTGTCGCAGGCCAGATGCGTCCACCACTCACGTCTGTAGACATGGAGTTGAAGGAGCTCGGGCGTCAGGCGGGTCTTACCATCCTCGCCTTGGCGGAAGGGCAGGCGGTGGAGCCGGGCGTGAGAACCTTGCCGTGCCGATTGGTGGTTCGGCAATCATGCGGGGCAGGGAGCCCTGCGAGGCATAAGCCTTAAAGAGACGGAAACAACGGTGCTGAGGAGCGCCACAAGGGAGGAATGACCATGATGAAACAGCTTCTTGCTGCGACGAGCCTGCTCGCGCTGTCTCTGAGCCCAGGCCTCGCCTCGGCCGAAACCATCAATATGTGGGTGCGCACCGGCGTCGGCGACGCCTTCAAGAATGTCGTTGCCGCCTACAATGCCGGCCATGAGGACGAGGTCGAGCTGACCGAAGTTCCCTTCTCGGAACTCGTGCAGAAATACGCGACTTCGATCGCGGGCGGTCAGGCACCTGACGCGCTTTCGATGGATCTGATCTACACTCCGGCCTTTGCAGCGGCGGGTCAGTTGGAAGACCTCACCGACTGGGCGAAAAGCCTGCCTTACTTCAATGCCCTGTCGCCGTCGCATGTGCGTCTCGGCACATATGAGAACAAGATTTACGGACTGCCACTGTCCGTCGAAACATCGGTCTTCGCCTGGAACAAGGGCCTATACCGCAAGGCAGGCCTCGATCCGGAAAAGGCGCCCGCCAGTTGGGACGAGATCACTGCGAACGCCGAGAAGATCCGCACTCTAGGCGACGACACCTACGGCTTCTACTTCTCGGGCGGTGGCTGCGGCGGCTGCATGATCTTCACATTCACCCCGCTCGCTTGGGGTGCCGGCGCGGATATCCTCTCGGCCGACGGCAAGACGGCGACGCTCGATACGCCGGAGATGCGCAAGGCGGTCGATGTCTACCGCACCATGGTCAAGAAGGATTTGGTACCTGCGGGGGCAGCCAGCGACAACGGCACCAACTTCCTCTCGTTTACCAGTGGCAAAATCGGCCAGCAGAGCCTCGGCGCATTTGCCGTCGGCACGCTTGTGACCGAACATCCGACGATCGACTTCGGAGTCACCCTCATCCCCGGTGTCAACGGCTCACCCTCGTCCTTTGCCGGCGGTGACAATGTGGTAGTGACCAAAGGCACGACCAAGCTCGAGCCGGTGAAGGCATTTATCCAGTACATCTATTCTGAAGAAGGCCAGAAGATCATGGCGAAGTACGGCAGCCTGCCGACCCGTGGCGATATTGCCGATGAGGTGCTGAAGGGGCTCGATCCCCGCATGGAAGTGGGTATGAAGGCGATCTCAGTCGCAAAGACGCCCTACACCCTGCAGTTTAACGATCTCATCAATAGTGCAAACGGACCCTGGGCGACCTTCCTCAACGCCGCGATCTTCGGCGACGACGTGGATGGCGCATTCTCGTCAGCGCAGTCCGAAATGCAGTCTATCATCGACAGCGGCCAGTGATCCTTCCCATTGGACGCTCGCGGGCGGTGGGGATGCTCTTCTCCGCCCGTTCTCCTGGCGACCTAGTCCGGCCTCGTCGGACGGACCGTGAACTGTGAGATCTACATATGACCCGTCTTTCCACTTCTCCACGCCGCCCTCGGCGGCCCAGGTCAAGATTGTCGACTTGGCGTGGCTATCTTTATATCGCGCCCGCCATGGCATTCGTAATCCTGTTCTTCGTCATTCCGGTGATGATGACCGCCTGGATGAGTCTGCATGCCTGGCCGCTGATGGGCGCTCAGCGCTGGATCGGCTTCAACAACTATATCCGCATGTTCAATGACACGCGGTTCCTGTCGGCGCTTCGGTTCACGTCCCTTTACACGGTCGTCGCCACCATCGCGATCTTCGTCGTTGCCTTTCCACTGGCGCTCTTCGTCGAAAAGCAGCGGCATTTCGTAGGTGCCTATCGCACCATCATCTTCCTGCCCGTCGTCGTCGGGTTGGCCACCGCATCGCTCCTGTGGGTGTGGCTTGCCAATGTGGACAGTGGCTTCATCGCGCCACTCCTCAAGGCGCTCGGCTTCGTTGAGCGTAGCCCCAATCTGCTTGCCAGCTTCGACAGCGCGTTCTTAACAATCATCGTCATGGTCGTCTGGAAGATCGCGGGCTTTACTATGATCATCCTGCTCACCGGCCTGCAGGCTATTCCAGCAGATATCGTCGAGGCGGCCCGCATTGACGGGGCGAAGCGCTGGCAACGGTTCCGCTACCTGACGCTTCCTTTGATGCGCCGCACGATCGCGTTGGCACTTATCATCTCCGTCACCGGTTCGATCCTCGCCTTCGACCAGTTCTACATCATGACGGCGGGCGGCCCCCAGAACCGGATGATCTCGGTCGTCTACTACATCTTCAACCAGTCCTTCGTGTCCTTCAATCTTGGCTACGGCGCATCGCTCTCGATCGTGCTGCTCGCCATCCTCGTCGCCATCAGCATCGTTCAGCTCTGGCTGCTGAAGGTCGGAGACGACAAGGCATGACCATAACGCAAACAGCGCGCTCCCCGACCATGACAGCTTCCAGCCATGCAACCGAGACTCGAGCGAACCCGGTGAACGAAGCCGCAAAGCTCGCCCGTGCTCGCCGCAAACGCGACGATGCGGTCGCCTACCATACGACCGGCGTCGCCATCGTCCTCTTTTTCCTCGCACCCTTCGCCGTCGCGTTCCTCGCCTCGTTCCGCAACGGTGCGGAGGGGATGACCCCGCCGCTGCCGCCGTGGCCCACGACAGGTTTCAGCCTCGACTCCTATCGCTCGCTCGATACGTTCGGTGCGGGTGTCTGGCAGCACACGTTGAACTCGCTCATCGTCTCGCTCGCCACCGTCGTCCTCACCGTCGCCATCAGCCTGCTCGCGGGCTACGGTTTCTCGCGCTATCGCTTCCCGCTGAAGAACACGTTGTTCGTGCTGATCATCGCGACGCTGATGATCCCGTTTCAGTCGATACTCACACCGCTGTTCATCATCCTGGCGAAGCTCGGGCTCAACAATTCGCTCTTCGGGCTGGTGCTGGTCTATGTCACTCTGCAACTGCCCTTCTCCGTGTTTATGATGCGCAACGCCTTCGACGCCGTGCCAAAGGAGATTGAGGAGGCTGCGCGAATCGACGGGGCGCGGGACCTGAAGTTGCTGGTGCGCGTGCTCCTCCCGCTTGTCCTTCCGGGTGCCGCCACCGTTGCGATCTTCGCCTTCCTCAATGCCTGGAACGAGTTTCTCGCGGCACTCGTGCTTCTTTCCAGCAACGACAACTACACCATGCCCGTCCTCATGATGGCGGTGCGGGCCGGCCGACTGGGCGCGATCAACTGGGGGGCGGTCCAGGCCGGCGTGGTCGTCATGACCATCCCCTGCCTCATCATATTTCTTCTTCTCCAACGCTACTACATGCGCGGCCTCATGGCCGGCGCCGTTAAATGAAAGTGAGATCCATGGACAGCACCGTTCCGACCAAAACCCGCACAAACCGCCAGTTCCGCCCTTTGCCCGTGCCAAGCGTCTCGCTCCAAGGCCTGTTCGGCGAGCGGCAGGACGCGATCTGCGCCACCACAGCTGAAACCCTGCTAGACCGTTGCGTCGAGGCCGGCATGCTTGCCGCCATCGACGTCAGCGTTCCAAGCCCTGGCGTCGTGCTTCCGATCCAACCCTGGGACGGCTCGACCCAGATGTTCTGGGACAGTGATTTTGGCAAGTCGATCGAGACGGTGGCCTATTCGCTCTATCGCACGCCCAATCCCGCGCTAGAGGCGCGCGTGGATGCGATCGTGGACCTCTATGAGAAGTTGCAAGACGAAGACGGGTACGTAAACGCCTGGTTCCAGCGCGTTCAGCCCGGCCGCCGCTGGACGAACCTGCGCGACTTTCACGAACTCTACTGCGCAGGCCACTTAATCGAAGGTGCAGTCGCTTACTTTCAGGCGACGGGCAAGCGGAAGCTACTCGACATTATGGCACGGTTCGCCGACTATATGATCACGGTTTTCGGTCATGGCGAGGGGCAGATACCAGGTTATGATGGGCATGAGGAAATCGAGCTGGCCCTCGTCCGGCTGGCGCGCGCCACCGGGGCGCAGAAATATCTCGACCTCTCCAAATACTTCGTCGACGAGCGAGGAAGGGAGCCGCATTTTTTCCTCGATGAGGCGAGGAGGGACGGTCGCGCGAACAAGAAGTTTGTCTTCCACACGTTCGAATACAATCAGGCACACCAGCCGGTGCGGGAGCAGACCAAGGTCGTTGGCCATGCCGTGCGCGCCATGTATCTGTATTCCGGCATGGCCGACATCGCCACCGAGTATAACGACGACAGCCTGACGGAGGCGCTCGAGACGCTTTGGAGCGATCTCGTTACCAAGCAGATGTACGTCACTGGTGGTATCGGCCCGTCGGCGGCAAACGAGGGCTTCACCGACTATTACGACATGCCGAACGAGAGTGCCTATAACGAGACCTGCGCCTCGGTCGGGCTCGTCTTTTGGGCCGCTCGAATGCTCGGGCGCGGCCCGAACCGCAGCTATGCAGACATCATGGAGCAGGCCCTCTACAACGGCGCTATGGTGGGCTTGTCGCTCGACGGAACTCGGTTCTTCTACGATAACCCGCTTGAAAGCGCTGGCAAGCATCATCGCTGGTCCTGGCATCCGTGTCCATGCTGCCCGCCTAATATCGCCCGGCTGCTGGCCTCGGTGGGTTCCTATATGTACGCCGCCTCCGAGGACGAGATCGCCGTGCATCTCTATGGTGAAAGCGAAGCGCGCTTCGAGCTGGGAGGAACGCAGGTGACGCTGCGCCAAGAGACACGCTATCCATGGGACGGCGCGATCTGCATCACGGCGACGCTGACGGCTCCGACGCGCTTCGCCGTTTCGCTACGGATCCCGGAATGGGCGACCGGTGCCATCCTGTCCCTCAACGGTGCGCCCGTCGATTTGGCGGCCGTCGTCGTGGATGGTTATGCACGGATCGAACGGGACTGGAGCGAGGGCGATGAAATCAATCTCGACCTGCCCCTGAAGACCAGGCTTCTCCATGCCAATCCGTTGATCCGTCAGGATGCCGGCCGTGTGGCTGTTGTACGCGGACCGCTCGTCTATTGCGTCGAGGAGACCGATAATGGCGCAGGGCTCAACCGATTGACGCTGACCGGTAGCAGCATCGCCTCTGCCAAGGAAACGTTGGTGCCCGAGCTGAACGGTGCCGTTGCGATCGACGTCGACGCCGGAAAGGACGAGGCCAACTGGGGAGCCTCGCTCTATCGCGAGGCCGCTCCAGTAAGGTCGCCCGCCACGGCGCGATTTGTCCCCTACCATCTCTGGGATAATAGGCAGCCTGGCGAGATGCTGGTGTGGGTAAGGAACGGTTCGGGAGACACTGAATGATCCCCTCCTTGATTGCAGCCAGCAACGCACCCTCCATCGAACGCGATTCGGCGCTTAACGTCGATCAACCCCTGCCATCGGACGGCGGCGTCGTTCTGTCGGGGATCCGCAAGTCCTTTGGCAGCCTCGACATCATCCACGGAATCGACCTGTCGATTCCGGAGGGTGCGTTCGTTGTATTCGTCGGGCCGTCCGGATGCGGCAAATCCACCCTGCTACGAATGATTGCAGGGCTTGAGGAGGTCACGGACGGGCTAATCGCTATAAAGGGACGCGACGTGACCGACCTCGATCCGTCAGACCGGGGTATCGCCATGGTTTTCCAGTCCTATGCGCTCTACCCGCATATGAGCGTCCGCGACAACCTCGCCTTCGGCTTAAAGATGGCCAAAACGCCGAAGGAAGATATTGATCGTCGCGTTGCTGCGGCCTCTGCTATCCTGAAGACCGACCATCTACTCGACCGTCGGCCGGGGCAGCTTTCGGGAGGCCAGCGTCAACGCGTTGCCATTGGGCGTGCAATCGTCCGAAAGCCAGAGGTCTTCTTGTTCGATGAGCCGCTTTCCAATCTCGATGCCGAATTGAGGGTCTCGATGCGAATCGAGATCTCGCGTCTCCATCGCGAGCTCGGCAATACGATGATTTACGTAACCCACGACCAGACGGAAGCAATGACGCTGGCGGATATGATCGTTGTCCTTCGTGACGGTCGCATCGAGCAGGTTGGAAGCCCTCGCGAGATCTATGAAAATCCGGTCAACAGCTTCGTTGCGGGCTTCATCGGCTCGCCGCGCATGAACCTTTTGAAGGCCAGACATGCAGGTCGCCAAACGGTCGTGCTGGCGGACACTCCTTTTGCTACGCCGTTCCCTATTTCTGAAGTTGGTGACAGTGGTGGCGAGATTTTGATGGGAATTCGACCTGAACATATCGCAGTTCAGACCGAGTTGTCAGACGGCGGCCAAATTCCAGCTACCGTGGATTTTCTCGAGTTTCTCGGTGGCACTCAATATCTGTACTGCCAGCTGGCGGACGGCCAGGCGGTGACGGTCGAGTATCGTTCTTCCACCATCATAAAGCCGACCCATCGCGTCTACCTCTCCTGGTCCCCACAAAACACGCACATATTTGACGCGTCAGGGCTCTGGATGCGGTAGGTTGTCTCGCGCGCAATTGAATGACGAACGCCCTCTCAGCATAAGCGGTAAACTTCCACAAGACTATCCAACTCTGTGCAGCCCCGATCGTTGCGGCAGACGGGTGGCTCGCGCGGCGCAAACCTAACCGCATGCCGTAGCGCGGTCGGTTGAATCTGTTCACATACGCGGAGAACACCTATCAGCGCACTATCGGCTTGCCCCAGGCATGGGTGCGACGGTGATGGCGCTTGCTAGTCAAAAGCACACGCACGGGTTCGGCTTCGACAGGGGCGCGATCAACGAATGGAGGAATTAGACTGTTCGCTTTAGGCGTGTACTACGAAACGAATTCGGCGCAGGCGTCATTGAGGATCAAACAGGAAGCCCAGGCATCCTACTCGATCCGCTCGACCACAACATCGCGCGTCAGAACCCCGCCGATTTCTGGCTCGGCTTGCATCCGTCAGAGCCGACTTCAAGCAGGCACGCCAGCGACCGGGTTTTGACCCGGCTGCGATTAGGGGTATCAGTATTGATTCCACCGACTCGAGCCCCATTGCGGTTAGTGCCGATAACCAACCGCTAGCGCTCGACTCTCGCTGGCATGACGATCATGCAGCACATTGCTGGCGCCGAAAAGATACTACAGCTTATATCGACCGAAACGGCCACCGATGTCGAGCGATCTGTCCAGTGCGTAAGTGCAGACGGGCGTTGATTGACAACTTCAGCATTGGGTAGCGCACCCCGCCCTATTGCAGCGACGGTGTGCAGGACAACCACCAGGTTCGTCATTCAGCGAGTCAGTTTCTCGTGACAGGCAAAAACCATCGAGATGATTTGATTGCCCTCATCGTCTGATGCAATTATTGCAGAATATAAAAGTTGATTCCAGTGAGGTCTGAATGAAACGTCCGACAATATCAGATGTTGCCAAAGCCGCTGGTGTCAGCGTCGCGACAGTTGATCGCGTCTTAAATGGTCGCTTGCCTGTTCGCGAAGAGACATCAAAGAAAGTGTTCGCTGCCGCGGAGCGTCTGAGCTTTCACGCGACCAACATAATTAGGCAAAGGATGCTCGCTGATCTACCGGTGTATTCCTTCGGTATCATATTGCGCAAAGAAAGGCAGGAGTTCTATCAATCTTTTGCCTCTGAACTTCAACTCGCCGCCGCAGCGGTCAAGGATCGCCACATCCAACTCACGATACAGTATCTTAAAACGGGTGAGCCGACGGAGTTGTCGGAGATGATGTTGGGCATGTCGGGAAAAATATCTGCTATCGCAGCAACCGGTCCTGATCATCACGATGTGACCGCCGCCGTTTCAGCTTTGAAGTCGAAAGGCATCCCTACTTTCTCTCTCCTGACGGACCTAGCTCAAGGCGTTCGGGAAGCCTATTTAGGTACGAACAACATGAAAGTCGGCCGCAGTGCAGCATGGATGATATCGAAACTTTCGCCGAACCCCGGCAAAGTTCTACTGTTTCTAGGAGGTCACCGTTTTCACGGGCATTCTCTAAGAGAAATGGGTTTTCGGGCTTACATGCGTGAATTTGCCCCGGAATTTCAGGTGTTGGACGCACTTATCAATCTAGAGACGCGACAACTCACCTACGAGATGATGATGGATACGCTTTCACGTCATCCTGATCTCGTCGGAGTTTATTGCATTGGCGGCGGTATGGAAGGTGTCATTGAAGCACTCAATCAAAGTCCGCGGTCCGACCAGATAGCGTGTTTGGTCAATGAGCTGACCCCGCAATCAAGGCAGGCCTTGCTTGAGCGCAGGATTTCCGGTGTTTTCCAAACTCCGCTGCGCGAATTATGCGGTGATTTGATCTCCACTATGATCCACACAATCGAACACGGTATGGCGGAAAGTCCAGGACAGAGGTTTTTTCCCGCTCATTTGTGGGTTCCTGAAAGCCTATGATAGTTTGATAGATAATATCAGGCATTATTGGTCTATTTCTATCATGGCTGAAAGGTAAAGCCGTTACGGAACGGTTGACCATATCCGCTCTCTCAGACAATTGTGCCTTGCGACGGTGGAGACAGGAGGCCGTCGCCCAGAACTCAATAAGTAATGCATCGCTCTCGTTCCCGATTTTCATCTGGTCCACCGGTTGAGAGGAGGATGAGTGCTGCCTTTCTGAAGAGCCATGGTGACCGTTGGTATTTTTGAGGAGGAACTTAAATTGAAAAAACATCTCATGCTCGTGGCATTTGCAACACTGCTGGCGACATCTGCTTCTGCGCAAACAATCGGCGTCTCCATGGCGCTTTTCGACGATAACTTTCTCACCGTGCTGCGAAATGGCATGACGGATTACGCAAAGACAAAGCAGGGTGTTACCCTTCAGGTCGAAGATGCGCAAAACGATGTTGGCAAACAGCTCAGCCAGGTCCAGAATTTTGTAGCCTCCGGTGTAGACGCAATCGTCGTCAACCCCGTCGACACGGATGGAACCGCTGCGATTTCGCAGGCCGCCGCCGCCGCTGGAATTCCACTGGTCTACGTCAACCGTCAGCCAGCCAACGTCGACCAGCTTCCCGAAAAGCAGGCATTCGTCGCTTCCGACGAAAAGGAATCTGGAACACTTCAAACCAAGGAAGTCTGCCGCATTCTCAAGGAAGCCGGCAAGAAAGAAGCCAAAGCCGTCGTGATGATGGGTGAACTGTCCAACCAGGCAGCGCGCATGAGAACCCAGGACATCAAGGACGTGATTGCGACGCCGGATTGCAACTTCATCAAGATCGTCGAAGAACAGACAGCTAACTGGTCGCGCACCCAAGGTGCCGATCTTATGACCAACTGGCTATCCGCTGGCGTTCAGTTCGATGCGGTCATCGCCAACAACGACGAGATGGCAATTGGCGCTATCCAGTCGCTGAAAGCAGCGGGCAAGGATATGAAGTCCGTCGTCGTGGCAGGCATTGACGCGACACAGGATGCCCTCGCTTCCGTGGCTGCAGGCGATCTTGATGTGACCGTCTTCCAGAACGCTGCCGGGCAGGGCAAGGGCGCAGTGGATGCTGCGCTTAAGCTTGCAGGCGGCGAGACGATCGAGAAGAAGGGCTATGTGCCTTTTGAACTCGTCACTCCGGCAAACCTCAAGACCTACCAGGCCAAGAACTAAAATAACTCTGCGTAACGGAGGGAAGGCTGTGCCTTCTCTTCCTTGCCAGAGCGACGGAGGATAAGCCATGGTCAGTCCCACAACAGCGGCGGCTATCAAGCAAGTGCTCGATGCCACCGAAGCCGACGGTCTGCTTTCGATCGAAGGAATTCGCAAAGAGTTTCCAGGCGTAGTTGCACTCGATAACGTCAAGCTGCGTGTTAGACCCGGAACGGTGCATGCACTCATGGGCGAAAACGGTGCGGGCAAATCGACGCTCATGAAAATCATTGCTGGAATATACCAGCCTGACGCAGGTGAAATCCGCATTCGAGGCGTCCCGACAGTGTTGCAATCGCCTCTCGATGCGCTCGAGCAGGGGATCGCGATGATCCACCAGGAACTTCAGTTGATGAACTGGATGACCGTGGCGGAAAACATCTGGATAAGGCGAGAGCCCAAAAACCGCTTCGGTCTCATTGACCATTCAAAAATGGTAAAGATGACGGAGGAGCTTTTCGCTCGCCTGAACATCTCGCTCGATCCGCGTTCGCAAGTGTCGGAGTTGACGGTGGCTCAAAAGCAGATGGTCGAGATTGCTCGCGCCGTCAGCTACGAGTCGTCTGTCCTCATCATGGATGAACCGACCTCGGCTTTGACCGATCGGGAAGTACAGCATCTTTTTTCCATCATCCGCAGCTTGCGCGAGCGCGGTATTGGTATCGTTTACATCACACACAAAATGAATGAACTCTTCGAGATTGCCGATGAGTTTACGGTTTTCCGCGATGGCAAATACGTCGGCACACATTTTTCGAAGGATGTTAACCGCGACGATATCATTCGCATGATGGTTGGCCGAGACATTACCGATATGTTCCCCAAGATCGATTGCCCTATTGGCGATGTGATCCTTGAAGTGAAGAACCTCACGATCCCTGGCGTTTTCCACGATATTTCCTTCACGCTGAGGCGAGGCGAAATACTGGGTCTGGCGGGCTTGGTGGGTTCCAAGCGATCGAACGTCGCCGAAGCCATTTTTGGTGTCACGCCCGCAAAAACGGGTGAAATCCTGATTGAAGGCAAGCCGGTCAGCATCGGCAGTCCTAGCGCTGCGATGGCACAGGGACTTGCTTTCCTGACAGAGGATCGCAAGGAAACGGGTTGTTTTCTTATCCTGAATTGCCTTGAAAACATCCAGTCCGCTTTGATAACGCGTTCCCATGTGAAGGCGGGATTCGTCGACCAGTCGACGGTCACCAAGTTAGCCGAGGATATGGCGGCAACGCTTCGAGTAAAAACCCCAAACCTCTATGAGGCGGTCGAGAACCTTTCAGGCGGCAACCAGCAGAAGTTGCTGATTGCACGATGGCTGCTGACCAAGCCGCGCATCCTCATTCTCGACGAGCCGACCCGCGGCATCGATGTGGGAGCGAAAGCGGAAATACATCGACTGATCACCGGTTTGGCGGCTGAGGGGGTCGCCGTGCTTATGATCTCGTCGGAACTTCCGGAGGTCTTGGGAATGAGTGACCGGATAGTCGTCATGCATGAAGGTCGGGTTGCTGGTGTTCTCGATCGCGCCGAAGCAACTCAAGTCAAGATAATGGACCTAGCTGCGCGCTAATCGTGCACCGTGGGAGGAATATTGCATTATGAATACGACGACACAGATCAGTACCCAAGACGCGCCAGCACGGCGTCGCTTACCGTCCGAGTTGACAATCCTTCTTGTCCTTGTCGGCATCTCGTTGACGTTCGAACTTCTTGGCTGGATCCTCCAGGGACAGAGTTTTCTAGGGAACACGCAGCGTCTGTCGATTATGATTTTGCAGGTCTCGGTTATCGGGATCATTGCAATCGGGGTAACGCAAGTCATCATTTCAGACGGCATTGATCTAAGCTCCGGTTCCATCGTCGGCGCAACAGCGATGATCTCCATGAGTTTGGCGCAGGTCGGTACTTATGAAAGAGCGCTTTATCCAGGCCTGACCGACCTCCCGGTCGTCGTGCCGGTTGCTGCCGGTTTGCTTGTCGGCCTCATTTGCGGTGCGATCAATGGCCTGCTGATCGCCTATACCAAAATTCCTGCGTTTATTGCGACACTGGGCATGATGGTTACGGCGCGGGGCTTTGCCAAGTGGTACACCAAGGGCCAGCCCATCAGCTTTCCGACCGATGGCTTTGCGGCGATCGGCAAGGGTCTCGCGCCCGTGCTGATTTTTCTGGCAGTGGCAGCGGTCATGCACGTTGTCTTGCGCTACACGCGGTATGGTAAATTTACCTATGCGATCGGAGCCAATTCGCACGCCGCGCGCGTGTCCGGTATTAACGTCGAGCGTCATACGGTGAAAGTCTATGCTGTCGCTGGTCTGTTATCCGGTCTGGCCGGGATCGTCGTGGCTTCACGCGGTCTTACTGCCCAGGCAGGCATGGGCATCAGCTACGAACTCGATGCAATCGCAATGGCCGTCATCGGGGGTGTGTCGCTGTCGGGCGGACGGGGATCGGTCGTGGGAACATTGATCGGGATGGTCATCTTCGGTGTCATCATCTCCGGTTTTACATTCCTGCGCCTCGATGCCTACTACCAGGAAATGCTCAAGGGCGTGATCATTGTCGCAGCCGTCGTGGCTGACATGTACAGGCAACGCAAGCGGGTGAAATCCTGAATCTGTAACTTGCACCAATCCCACGTTGCTGTGATGCCGCGTGGGAATCGAAGACCAGATATGTGAGTAAATTCAATGAAAAAGCTTTTCATGACGGCAACGCTTTGCCTGATCGGTCTGCCTGCCATGGCCGAGACCCGTATCGCGGTTAGCATGACGTCGTTCGACAACCCGTTCCTCACGATCCTGTTGAACGGCATCCGCTCTGGAGCGGAGCACGCCGGAAGCATCGATCTGGTTGCGGAAGATGCGCAGTTGGACCCTGCAAAACAGCTAAGCCAAGTGCAGAACTTCATAGCGAACGGCGTCGACGCGATCATTGTCAATGCCGTTGACGGTGACTCGACGGCGGCGATTACGCGGGCGGCGGCTGACGCCAAGATCCCACTCGTTTATGTGAACCACCCGCCGGCCGAACTTGATTCCGGTTTGCCCGCAGGAGCTGCCTTTGTTGGCTCCAACGAGACGGATTCCGGCACCATGCAGGCACAGGCCGCCTGTAAGTTGATGGGCGGCAAGGGCCGGGCCGTTATCCTGATGGGACCACTCGAAAATCATGCGGCTCTGGTTCGTACCAAGGATGTAGAAAACGTTTTTGCCGCTCCCGACTGCAAGATTGAAGTCGCCGAAAAGCAGACCGCCAACTGGAACAGAACACAGGCGCAAGATCTGGTTTCTTCCTGGCTCACGGCTGGCGTGAAGTTCGACGCGGTGATTGCCAACAATGACGAGATGGCCATTGGCGCGGTTCAGGCCTTGAAGACTGCAGGCGTCGATATGAAGGACGTCGTCATAGCCGGTATCGATGCGACGCCAGATGGCCTGGCGGCGATGAAGGCAGGCGATATCGACATTACCGTCTACCAGAATGCCACGAAACAGGGCGAGGTTGCAGTACAGGCTGCCGCCAAAATGGCGTCCGGAGAAAATGTCGAGAAGACGCTCTGGGTGCCATTCGAACTCGTCACGCCCGACAACATGTCGACCTACAAGTAATGCGGCAGGGTTCAGACCTATCTAGGGGAGTTTGCAATGAAACATACACTTGACCCACACATGTTCCGGCACCTGTCGCTTGAAGACACCTGCCGGAAGGTCGCAGATCTTGGATATGATTACGTCGAGCTGTCACCGCGTCCCGACTTTCTGTCCTGGTGGACGAGACCAAAGGTCTATCCGTCGCGCATTGCCTCCTTCAAAAAGGCTTTAAAAGACCATGGCGTCGGTCTCGCAACGCTCCAGCCGATGTACCGTTGGGCCAGCCCCTATCAGGATGAATGGGACAACGCGATAGACAACTGGAAGCGTGTCATCGAAATCGCAGTCGAGATGGATTGCCCGATGCTTGTTTCGGAGTTCGGACGCGGTGGCTCGCCGGAACGAAGCTTGAACGACCGTTCTGGTCTGCATCGCCCCGAGACCTGCGAAGCACAGTTCTTCCGCGCCATGGACATCCTCGTTCCCCTTCTCGAAAAGGAGGGGCTGATCCTTTCGCTCGAGGCACATCCTGAGGACTGGATAGAACAGATCGCGCCTGCCATCGATATCATCAAGACGATCGATTCGCCGTCCGTGAAAGCGTCGTTCATCGCGCCACATACGTTCTTCTACGGGCCAGACATGGTCGCCAATCTGCGCGCCACCGAAGGTCATCTGGTGCATGTGAGGTTGGCTGACACTTACGACCATAACAAGTCGTCTGAGCTCCGCTACATCGTCAATCCGCCAGGCTCGAAGGTACGTGTCCATCAGCACACCGATTTTGGCCAGGGTGAGATCGACTTCGACACACTGTTCGCGACCCTCGCGGACATGAAATTCGACGGCGTTCTCTCAAACTGCGTTTTCGCATGGGAAGACCGCGTCGATGAAAGTGCGCGCTTTATGCTTGATGAAACTCGGCGCTACGTCGCCAAATATTGGAATGAGGCTTGAAATGACTGTCAGAATCGGTGTCATCGGCACGGGTGCCATCGGGCGCGACCACGCTCGCCGCATCAATAACGTCCTTAGCGGCGCAAACATCGTTGCTCTCAGCGACGTCAACAAAGCCTCGGCCGAGGCGGTCAAGAACGACGTAGCCCCAGACGCAACGGTCTTCGAAACAGGGGAGGCTCTCATTGCTTCGCCTGATGTCGATGCGGTTCTCGTCACCTCGTGGGGCGCGACGCACGAACAATATGTTCTTGCCGCGATTGAAGCTGGCAAGCCATGCTTTTGCGAAAAGCCCTTAGCGACGACCGCCGAAGGTGCAAAACGTATCGTCGATGCGGAAGTGGCTCATGGAAAACGGCTTGTGCAGGTTGGCTTCATGCGCCGCTATGATGCGGGATATGTTGCCCTCAAGCACGCAGTCGACACCCAGATCGGTGCACCGATCATGGTTCACGCTGCGCACCGTAATCCCGCCGTGCCGGAGCAATACGTCACGCCGATGGCCATCCATGACACGATGATCCACGAAATCGACGTTCTTCGCTGGTTGCTTGATGATGACTACGTCTCGGCAAGAGTGCTTTTTCCGCGGTCTTCCGCGCGTAGCCACGCCAAACTGCGCGACCCGCAGATTGTGATCTTGGAAACCGCCAAGGGAACGATCATCGACGTCGAGATTTTCGTGAATTGCCATTATGGCTATGACATCCAGTGCCAAGTCGTCGGCGAAGACGGTATTGCAAACCTTCCCGATCCTATGGCGATCCCGCTGCGTCTCGCTGCCAAGAAGCAGAGCGAAATTCTGACCGACTGGAAAGATCGCTTCATCGCCAGCTATGACGTGGAACTGCAAGATTTCATCAAGGCTGCTGCAAAGGGTACGGCGTCCGGACCAAACTCCTGGGACGGTTATGTCGCGGCCATCACATCCGATGCCTGCGTAACGGCACAGGAGTCCGAAGGCGCGGCGATTGCCATCAACCTTCCCGCTCGTCCAGCTCTTTATAACTGAGGTCCGTCATGCGTTTCGCCATCAACCACATTACAGCGCCAAAGCTCTCGCTTGTGGACTTCTTCGCGGCAGCCCGTAATCTCGGGCTGACCGAGGTCGAGATCCGCAACGATCTTCCCGATATCGTCAACACAATACCGGCTGCTGAAGTCAAGGCAGCGGCGCAGAAGGCGGGGGTGGACATCATTTCCATCAATGCTCTCTATCCCTTCAACGTCTGGTCCGGCGATTTGCCGAAAAAGGCTGTCGCTCTCGCCGATTATGCCGCGGCCAGCGGTGCAAAAGCACTGGTCATGTGCCCCTTGAACGACGGCACCGAGGTGTCCTTCGATGATCTCGCTGTTGCACTGATCGCCATGAAGCCCATCCTGCAGGAGCGCGGCCTGATCGGTCTCGTTGAGCCTCTCGGCTTCCCGATCTCCTCGCTTCGGACCAAGAAGGAGGCACTGCGTGCCATCGATGCTGCGGACGGCGGCGATGTCTACAAGCTGATGCACGATACGTTTCACCATCATCTGGCTGGCGAAACCGAGTTTTTTCCCGACCGGACTGGTCTGGTCCATATTTCGGGTGTTGTGGACCCGGATGTCTACGTCAACGATATGCTGGATGCGCATCGCGTCCTTGTAGATTCGAAGGACCGATTGGAAAATATCGCTCAGATCAAGGCGATGAACGCCGGTGGTTACCAAGGCCCCTACAGCTTCGAGCCGTTTGCCGATGAGGTCCACGAACTTTCCGATCCTGAAGTGTCCGTTCGCGAGAGCATGGATTACGTGTCGTCCAGGCTTTGATCCAACACCAAACCGTGCCTGCGCGAGACGTGCAGGCACGGAAACACTCACGAACTGCCGCGTTGCCGGAGAATAATATGAACAAGTCACTGGATGTCATTACGATCGGACGATCCTCCGTTGACCTTTACGGGGCTCAAATCGGCGGCCGTTTGGAGGACATGGGATCTTTCAACAAATATATCGGCGGATCTCCGACGAATATGGCTGCAGGCACCGCCCGCCTTGGTCTGCGTTCTGCTTTAATTACACGCGTCGGCGACGAGCATATGGGGCGATTCATCCGCGAGGAACTCGCGCGCGAAGGCGTCGATGTGACGGGTGTGAAGACTGACCCTGAGCGACTTACGGCGCTGGTTCTTCTCGGTATTCGTGACGAAGAGAAATTCCCTCTCATTTTCTACCGCGAAAATTGTGCCGATATGGCGCTTTGCGAAGACGATATTGACGAGACGCTGATAGCCCGTTCGCTATCGGTTGTCGCGACTGGCACACATCTCAGTCACCCGCGCACCGAAAAGGCTGTGCGGAAGGCTCTGGAGCTGGCGCGCAAGCACGGCGCACGGACCGCGCTCGATATCGACTACCGACCGAACCTCTGGGGACTGGCAGGCCACGGCGATGGCGAAAGCCGTTTCGTTGAAAGCGGCTCGGTCACGGCCAAGCTAGAGGCGACGCTTCACCTGTTTGACCTCATCGTTGGCACCGAAGAAGAGTTTCACATTGCAGGCGGCTCGACCGACACGATCAAGGCTCTGCGCGCGGTGCGCAACGTGTCGAAAGCAACCCTTGTCTGCAAACGCGGTGCTGACGGAGCCGTCGCATTTAGTGGCGCTATTCCCGATACGCTCGACGATGGGAAAGCGGTCCGGGTTATCCCATCGAAGTTTTCAATGTGCTGGGCGCGGGCGACGGTTTCATGTCCGGCCTTATCAAGGGCTGGCTGGAGAACGCACCATGGCCACGGGCGCTGCAATACGCCAATGCTTGCGGCGCATTTGCGGTCAGCCGCCATGGCTGCACGCCCGCCTATCCCTCGCTGCAGGAACTCGATTTCTTCCTGAAGCGCGGCGTGAAAAACAAGGCGCTGCGTCACGATGCGGAACTGGAGCAGATCCACTGGGCAACGAACCGTCATAATGACTGGTCGACGATGCGGGTCTTTGCATTCGATCACCGTGTCCAACTGGAAGTCATGGAGGGTGCCACACCGCAGAAGATCGGCCGTTTCAAGGAACTGTGCCTTCAGGCTGCGCTTAAGGTTCAGGACGGACAGCCCGGCTACGGCATTTTGTGCGACAACCGGCTGGGACGCCGTGCTTTGCATGCAGCATCTGGCACCGGCCTGTGGATCGGTCGGCCCGTCGAATGGCCAGGCTCCCGTCCGCTGACGCTTGAGCCCGAAATTGGTCCTGACTTTGGGGGATTGGATGAATGGCCGCTGGAAAATGTCGTCAAGGTTCTGTGCTTCTGCCATCCTGACGATACGCCTGAAATGTTTGACGCCCATGAGGAAACAATCAAGAGGCTGTTTGCTGCTGCAAGGCGCAACCGTCTTGAATTCCTGCTGGAAATCATCCCGTCGAAGGTTGGCGCTGTCGATGACGACACCAACGCCACGCTGATCCGTTGGTTCTATGACATCGGCATCTACCCGGACTGGTGGAAACTGGAGCCGATGGCAAGCAAAACGGCATGGGAAAACGCATGCAACGCAATCACTGACAATGATCCCAACACGCGGGGTATCGTCGTTTTGGGGCTAGAGGCACCAGAAGCCAATCTTGCTGCCAGTTTCAGGGTCGCTGCCGGTTTTCCCCTTGTAAAGGGTTTTGCCGTGGGGCGCACTATCTTCGCTCAGGCCGCCTGCGACTGGCTGGCCGGGACGATTTCCGACGAAGAGGCAATCAAAGACATGCAGGGCCGTTACCAGCGGCTGTGCACCGTATGGCAAGAAGCGCGCATAGCGAGCCAAGACAATGACGCGGCGTTACTGTCGCAGGGAAGGGTATGATATGACGGAGACCATTCGCCTCACCGCCGCGCAAGCCATGTTCCGCTGGCTTTCCGTGCAGATGACCGAAGATGGAGAGCGTTTCATCGAGGGTGTATGGGCCATTTTCGGCCATGGCAACGTTGCCGGCATCGGAGAAGCGCTGCACGGCATTGGTGACGCGCTGCCGACCTGGCGCGGACAAAACGAACAGACGATGGCGCACGCGGCAATCGCCTATGCCAAGACAAAACGACGCCAGAAGGCGATGGCAGTAACGTCGTCCATCGGACCCGGCTCAACCAACCTATTGACCGCCGCAGCTCTTGCCCATGTCAATCGCTTGCCGGTTCTCTTCATTCCCGGAGACGTTTTCGCCAATCGCAGGCCGGACCCGGTTCTTCAGCAGATCGAGGATTTCGACGACGGTACCATGAGCGTGACGGACTGCTTCAAACCCGTCAGCCGCTACTTCGATCGCATTACGCGCGCGGAACATCTTCTGACCGCGCTGCCTCGGGCCATGCAGGTGATGACGGACCCGACCAATTGCGGCCCGGTGACGCTCGCTTTTTGCCAAGATGTACAGGCTGAAGCCTATGATTATCCGCAATCGTTCTTCGAGCCTAAGGTATGGCGTATTCGCCGGCCGGAACCCGACCCGCGTGAGTTAGATGATGTCGTCGCGGCACTCGAGGCGTCCACCAATCCTGTGATTGTTGCAGGTGGCGGCGTGCTTTATTCTAGCGCTGAGGGCGATCTGCTCGCATTTGCGAAAAAGCATAATATTCCCGTGGTGGAAACGCAGGCAGGCAAAGGCGCTATAGACTGGCAGGAAACGCTGAACTTCGGCTCACCGGGCGTCACCGGTACGGATTGCGGTAACCAGATTGCTGCAAAGGCCGATCTCATACTCGGTGTCGGCACCCGCTTTCAGGATTTTACTACCGGTAGTTGGGCCATCTTCGGCAATCCGACCCGCAAGCTCGTCTCGGTCAATCTCACCGGCTATGACGCCGCCAAGCATGGCGCTATTCCGCTGGTTTGTGATGCCAAGGTCGCATTGTCGCGGATTTCCGCCGGACTTGGTTCGCACCGTTTTGCCGACCCGGACTTTGCATCAAGGGAGGCTTGGTTCAAGGCATCCGACACCGTCACTGCCGCGCCTGTTACGCTGGCACCCAATTTTCTGCCATCTGACGCTCAAGTAATAGGGGCCGTGCAAAGAGTTGCCGGACCGCAGACGGTCGCCATGTGTGCGGCGGGAACGATGCCCGGTGCTTTGCAGGTTCTCTGGCGCTCAGCCGCAGGCGGCTATCATATGGAATATGGCTACTCCTGCATGGGCTACGAGGTCGCAGGCGCGTTTGGCATCAAGCTCGCAGCACCTGAAAAAGAGGTGGTGTGCTTCGTTGGCGATGGATCCTACATGATGGCGAACTCGGAAATCGCGACAGCCGTGATGATGCACGTTCCTTTCACGATCGTGCTCACGGACAACCGTGGTTATGGCTGCATCAACCGCCTTCAACAGGAATGCGGCGGTGCAGAGTTCAACAACATGTACAAGGACAGCAACATCGAAACCCAGCCGGACATCGATTTTGTGGCACATGCGGCTTCGATGGGTGCCTATGCGATCAAGGCGAGCGATATCCGCCAGCTTGAAGCCGAGATCGTCCTGGCACGGGACCGCTCCATCCCATCGGTGATCGTCATCGATACAGAGGCGGAAACAGGAGCCGGGATCGGTGGTGCCTGGTGGGACGTGGCCGTGCCGGAAGTCGGTGATACCGAAAAGCTTAAACTGGCGCGAAAGCACTACGAGGCGAATGCCGCTCGACAGCGCATCAACTGATACCCTTCGACTGCCCGAAAGGATTGACCATGATACTCTACGGAACAAACCCCATTGCCTGGTCCAATGATGACGATCAGACGATCGGCGCGCATCTATCACTCGAGGATTGCCTGTCGGATTGCCGCAAGATCGGCTTCGATGGCATCGAGAAGGGCCACAAGATGCCAAGCGAAGGCACGGCGTTGAAGGCCAAGCTTGGCGAATTCGGCCTGCGTTTTGTCGGCGGTTGGCATTCCACCAACCTTCTCGTCAATGAAATCGAGACCGAGAAGGCCGCGTTGCAGACGTTCATCGACATGACGAAGGCTGCTGGCGGCGATCATATCAATGCCTGCGAATGCTCCAACACCGTTCACGGAAGCGAGGGCACGCCTGTCAACGACCGGCCGATCATGACCGAGGAACAGTGGACGCGCTTTTCGGAAGGCTACGAGGTGCTCTCGAAGTTCGCTTTCGATCAGGGCGTCAAGATGGGCTACCACCACCACATGGGAACGATTATCGAAAGTGCTGACGATATCGACCGTTTCATGCGTATGGCCGGGCCTTACACCCGCCTTCTGCTGGACACGGGCCACTGCACATTTGGCGGCGCAAACCCTGAAAGCGTCGCTGCGAAATACATGGACCGCGTGACGCATATCCATGCCAAGAATATTCGTCCAGAAATCATGAAACGTGTTCGCGCGGAGAATTTGTCCTTCCTCGACGGTGTGCGCCTGGGCGTATTCACCGTCCCTGGCGACCCGGAAGGCTGCGTGGATTTTGCGCCGGTACTCAAGACTGCGGCCGAGCATCGCTATTCCGGTTGGCTGGTGATCGAGGCCGAGCAGGACAGTGCCGTGCGCGAACCGTTCTACTATCAAAACATGGGTCTGAAAGCGCTAAAGTCTGGCGCGCGCGATGCCGGGCTTGACACAGCAACCGTTAAAACAACCGCATAGGAAGTCGTCATGAGCATTCTCAAGCGCAGTCCCTTCGGCACGCACGGCAAGGTTCACGAGATCACGCCGCAATCCGCTGGCTGGCGTTATGTCGGCTTCAGCCTTTATCGCTTGCGTGAAGGCGAGAATATTGGCGAGCCGACAGGGAACTCGGAGGTCATCATCGTCATGGTAGAGGGAAAAGCCCGATTCAATGCCGCTGGCAAGGACTGGGGCGAACTCGGCGAGCGGATGAACGTCTTCGAGAAAACTCCGCCACATTGCCTCTATGTGCCCAATGGTGAGCAGTGGGAAGCAACTGCGACGACCGATTGCACCATCGGTGTCTGCCTCGCTCCAGGTATCAGCGGGCATGAGGCAAGACGTATCGGCCCGGACGGTATTACGCTGACTCCGCGAGGTATCGGTTCCAATCAGCGGTTCATCAATAATATCGCTATGGAGAACGAGGATTATTGCGACAGCCTGTTGGTCACGGAGGTGTTCACACCCGCGGGCAATTGGTCTTCCTATCCAAGCCACCGTCACGACGAGGACGATTTCCCCCGGATCACCTATTTGGAGGAAACCTATTATCATCGCATCAATCCCGAGCAGGGTTTTGCCTTGCAACGGGTCTACACGGATGATGCCTCGCTCAACGAGACGATCGCAGTGAAGAACCACGATGTGGTGCTGGTTCCGCGCGGTCATCACCCGTGCGGTGCACCGCATGGGTTCGAGCTTTATTACCTCAACGTCATGGCAGGTCCCTTGCGAAAATGGCGTTTCGTGGCCGATCCAGTCGTCCAGTGGATCATGGACCGCGATGCTCGCTAAATGGAAGACCAGGGTGACAATATGGCTGTCCTGGCTCAAATGGGAGACTATCTATGCCGCTGATCAAAGTTAATTTGAGGAAAGGTCGTTCAAAAGCCGAGCTGAGATCGTTGCTCGACACGATACACGAGGTCATGGTGGCTGCTTTCAATGTTCCAGAGCGTGATCGATATCAGATCGTCTATGAACATAAGTCTTCACACATGCATGCTCTGGACACGGGTCTCGGTTTCGAGCGAACGGATAAATTTGTGCTCATCGAGGTCGTCTCGCGCCCCAGGAAGCAAAGCGAGAAGTTGGCTTTTTATCGAAACCTTGCGGCGGGTTTGGAGTCGGAGTGTTCAATCGCAGCGTCTGATATCATGGTGTCGTTCGTGGAAAATACGGACGATGATTGGTCTTTTGGGGGAGGGGTTGCCCAATTCGTTACGGGTGAGCTTTGAACGTGAGGCGCAACGCGAGCGAATGAACGGTGCCTGCCGATAAAATGGTCCACCAACAGCCAGATCCTCCAGTCGATTTCGACAGCCTGCGCGCACTGATCAAGGCGAAACACACGTCGTTTCCCAAACGCCTGTCCCAGGTGGCACGCTATCTGATCGATAATCCGGACGAAACTGCCCTCGGCTCAGTCGGTTCTATAGCCGAAGCTGCGCAAGTGACTCCTTCAACCGTGATGCGGTTCGCGCAGCTTCTCGGCTATGACGGCTTTACCGCGCTGCAGGAAATATTCCGAAGAAACATTCGGGCAAAACTCTCCTTAAACGACGACGCGACAGGCTGGAAATCTCCCGAGAGGTCATCGCCAAGTCACCCGCTCAGTCAGACAATTAACGCCTGCTGCAACGCTCTGTCTGGGCTGACCAACATGGTTACAACGATAGAGATCGACGGCGCTGTCGAAATCCTGTCACGGGCCCGCTGCGTGTTTATTCAGGGATCACGTTCGACCTTTCCGATGACGGTTGCGCTTCAGCAAGCACTGACGCGAAAAGGTATTCGATGCACGTTATCGATGGACCTCACTGGCGGAGATGACGTTCTCGCGCTAGCAACGAATGACGATGCCGTAATCTTCATCTCACGATCCGCTGATGCCGAACGTGTGTTTCATGCCTTACCTCTGGCGGCAAAGGGCGTTCCGATCATCGCCATCGTGGATTCCAGTCTCAGCCCATATACGGATGTCGCATCGATCAGCTTCAAGCTTGGTAGGCCGGATGATACGAATTTCCTAATGCCGACACTGGCGATCGCACTCACCGAGGTATTGGTAAAACGGTTGAAGCAGAGGCACGCATGAATGCCGCCTAATTGACAGCATGCCCACATTCATTCGACTAGCCCTGCTTGCGCAAATGAAATATTGATCGCAGTGCGGATGGAATCAAGCGTCTCCATCGTGGCAAGCGTCTCCTGTAGCGGCCGACATGTGCTTTCCAATCGTCCTTCGAAAATCGCCAAGGCTACGTCCGCCGCCTCATAGAACAGTCCCTCGAAATGCGCGCCTCTCGGTTCTTCGTAGCGAAGCCGGACTAACCCATCCAGTGACCAGACCTCAAACGCACCGGGCAGGTGGAATTCCGTCTCGAAACGGATCGACCCCTTCGTTCCTACGATGGCGGCATTTGTGGAGGTGAAACCGTAGAGCGTTGTCGACATGGTGCCAAGCGCTCCGCTGGCGTTGGCGAGAACGACAGATAGCTGGCCATTCACGCCAGCAGGATCAGTTTCACCGAGACCGACAACCTTATCCGGCACGCCAAGAAGTTTTGCCAGGAGGGAAACCGGATAAGTGCCTAGATCGAGCAACGGGCCACCGGCAAGACTGGCGTCGAAAATTCGGTGATCGCGTGGCAGATATTCGCCATATTCTGTGTAGACAGACCGTACTTCACCTATACTGCCCGCATCCAGAACCTGCTGGAGCACATCGAATTTCGGCAAAAAATAGGTCCAGAGCGCTTCCGCGAGAAAGACGCCCTTGCGGCGGGCAGCCGTCACCATGGACTGCGCTTGCGCGAGGTTGAGTGCCATCGGCTTTTCGACAAGCACATGTTTGCCCGCCTCGATGGCGAGCAATGCGTGATCGCAATGCATGTTGTGCGGCGATGCGACATAGATGATGTCGATGTCGTCTGCTGTTACAAGCGCTTCATAGCTATCGTAGACGCCCGAAATATTCCAACGTGCAGCAAAGGCGTGTGCCGATGCGCGGGATCTAGACCCCACGGCAGCGATGTCCTGCCGTGTGTGCGCCTTGACGGATTCCACGAACTTGTCAGCAATCCAGCCTGAACCCAGTATGCCCCACCGCAGGGGCGGAGCTTCCATGACGGGGCGGATTCGCGCGGCGGGCAGGGTTTGGGGAAACGACATCAGTTTTTATCCTTCCATGATGGGCGAATGCCCGTCGCTTAACGGGCGATCGTCTGCCATGTCTTTGTTTCCAGAGACAGTTCCATGGCATCGATGATGCGCTCGTTGGCAAGGCCGAATTCGAAATTTGGAAAGCAGTCTTCGTCGTTGACGATGCCTTCGATCAGATCTCGCACCTCAATCACCTTGACGTCGAAGTAACCAAGGCCACCACCCGCGAAATCGAAGCCGAAGAAAGCGGAGAACTGCGAGACCTGGCTTCCGGCATAGATCGTCTTGAAGCCACGGTCCGGCTTGGGATCGTTGAAGCGCGAGATTTTCAGTTCGTTGAAACGCTCTCCGTCCATCAGGATGGTGCCTTCCGTGCCAGACACCTCCCAGTAAATGCCGAAGACCTTTCCGGCGGCAACGCGTGATGCTTCGATTGTTCCGCCAGCGCCGTTTGCGAAGCGAACAAGCGTCTGTATTTGGTCCTCGTTTTCGACCACCGCACGCGGAGCTTCGCTGCCAGCCTTTGCACCATAACCCGATCCGCCCTGTGGAACGGGCCGTGTTGGGAAAAACGTCTGCGTTTGAGCGATGACGCTTTCAAAATCGCCCATCAAATATTGTGCGACGGAGATCACATGGCTGCCGAGATCGCCAAGAGCGCCGGAGCCTGCGTCCTTGCGTGTGCAACGCCAGGAAAACGGCAGCTCAGGATCGGAGAAGAAGCCCTGGTCGAACCAACCACGGAAGCGCATCGGCGTGCCGATGTCACCCTTGTTGATCAACTGCTTGGCCAGCATAGCGGCAGGCGTCTTGATGTTGTTGAAGGCCACCATGGTCTTAACGCCCTTGCTTCTGGCGGCGGCGGCCATTTCTTCAGCCTCCTCCAGCGTTACCGAAAGGGGCTTTTCGCAATAGACGTGTTTGCCGGCGGCGATTGCTGCCATTGCCATTTCATGGTGCATGGAATTTGGCGAGGTGATGTCGACAACGTCGATTTCCGGGTCTTCGACCAGCTTGCGCCAGTCTCCCGTGCTTCTCTCGAAGCCGAATCGAGCGGCGGCATCAGCGGCCAGCTCTTCCGTCGCATCCGCCAGAAGGCAGAGGCGAGGAACGGCAGGCAGATCGCGATACAGCATACCTGCACGGCGATAGGCATCCGAGTGCGCCTGACCCATGAAGCCGGATCCGATCAGGCCAATATTGAGGGTTTTCTTATTCATGATTTTCATCCTGATGAACGGGGGTATTGGCAAAAGTGTCAAGGACGTGGTTGAAGGCAGCGGTGACGGCGGGGAGTGGCGGGGTAAGTGCCGGATCCTGTTCCGCTTCGACGACCAGCCATCCACGATAGCCGCTTTGCCGAACGAAGGTGGCCAGCGGGGCAAAATCGATGATTCCGTCGCCCGGCACAGTGAACATGCCTTTCCGCACGCCGGCATTAAAACTCAGATCTCCGCTGCGGACTTCGGCCATCACTGGCCCACGCACATCTTTCAGGTGAATATGAGCGATGCGGTCGTCAAACCGTTCAATCAGACGGGTGTAGTCGAACCCTGCGGCAGTGGCGTGGCCAGTGTCGAGAAGAAGTCCGACGGACGCGCCCGATTTGTCAAACAGGGAGGAAATCTCGTCAAATGTTTCGGCCACCATCATCAGGTGATGGTGATAGGCCAGCGCCAGACCATATTCCCCCCTCAGTCGCATACCGAAATCTGTCAGCCGCGCTCCATAGGCAGCAACTTCTTCCTTCGGCATCAAACGTCGCGCGGACATCTGTGCATCCAGAGGAGCACCGGGCGTCATCATGGCCACTTCGCCATAGACCATGACTGTCGAGCCCATGTCGCGCAGCAACTTGGCGTGATCTGCCACGGCTGCCATCTCTGCATCGACACCGTGTTCCGCCAGGCTTCCAGAGTGCCAGCCGGAGGCCAAAGCCAGTCCGCGGTCACTCAGAAGCGGTGCCAATATCTTGGAGTCGCGGGGCAGCTTGCGCCCGAGTTCGACGCCCTGATAACCGACACTTGTTGCATCATCCAGGCAGGTTTCAAGTGATATGTCGGCACCCAAATCTTCCAGCACGTCGTTGGCCCAGGAAAGCGGGCTTACCGCAAGACGAACGCCTTTCGGCAGGTGTGATAGTTTTTCGTTCATGATAATCTCCTGCGGAAAACGCTGCAACTAAGGTCGCCAGTCTGGTCCGATGTGAATGGGCATTTCGGTCTGCATGGAAACAATCGCCGCCTCTGCAATCCTCTGCGCTTCAAGTCCGTCTCGAATGCCGGCAAGAGGTTCGCGCCCCGTCTCGATCATATCAACGAAGGCCACCATCTCATCGCGGTAGGCAGCCGCAAAACGTTCGATGAAATAATTCATCGGTGGCGAGGCGCGAAAGCCGCTGACGTCTGCAATCGTGACGCCACGCTGCGGGCGGTTCTCCACATACAGCACCTCTTTCGAGCAAAGCACCTCTAGCCGCTGATCGTAGCCGAAGGGTGCGCGGCGGCAGTTTATCATCTGCACAAACCGGCCAGATGCAGATGTCAGCGTCACCATGGCCGTATCGATATCTCCGGCATCGCCGATCTCCTTGTCGATCAGGCAATTGCCGACCGCATAAACGGTGACGATCTCCTCGCCGAGAAGATAACGTGCCATGTCGAAATCGTGGATCGCCTGATCACGGAACATGCCGCCGGAATGGCTGATATACGCTACAGCTGGTGGCGATGGATCGCGGGTGTGCATGACGATATGTTCGAGAGTACCTGCGTCGCCACTCACGACGCGATCACGCACAAAGCGAAAGTCGGGGTCATAGCGGCGCTGGAAAGCAAGAAAGCAGGCCACGCCGGATACCTCTACAGCATTGGTGACCGCCTCCACTGTCGCAAAATTCAGGCTGACAGGCTTTTCGCAAAAGATGGCCTTGCCGGATTTAGCCGCTTTCAGTAGCAGTTCGGCATGTGTATCGGTCGAACTGGCGATGATGACACCGTCGATTGAAGAGTCTGAGAACACCGTGTCTGCCGAAACGCTTTCTGCACCGAGCCGAGCCGCAAGAAGTGCCTGATGCTCACCAGCAATCGGGTCGACAAGATATTTGATCTGCACCGAGCCCAGGCCGCTCGCATTTATCGCGTGCACATGCCCGATACGACCCGCGCCGAAGACAGCGAGATTGATCATTGATAGCCTCCCATTCCTTCCCGGTGTTGTTATGGCTTCATCCGGGTTGTGGGCAGACTAGCCTGGTGTTACTGATGGAAAACGTCAATTTTTGAAGAGATATCTTCAAATGGAGATGAACGATGAGCAAGCCTACTGCTCAGGATCTAGCATCTGCAGCAGGCGTGTCGCTGTCGACCGTCGACCGTGTTCTTAACAATCGTGGCGGCGTGAGCGAGGACAGAGAACGCCGTGTGCTCGAGCATGCGCGCAAGCTCAAGATCGACAGGGCGCTGAACCAGCGGGCAGCACGCACCCTTCGCATCGCGGTTCTGCTCCAGCCGAGATCAAACCCTTTTCATGCCTTGGTTCAAGATCATTTTGAGGCAGCAAACCGGAATTTCGCTTTCTATAATCTTCAGTTCCAAGTGCATCACATCAACCCCCTCCGTCCTGCTGTGACGGCACAGTTGATAAATTCCCTATCTTCACGCTGCGATGCACTTGCCATAATCAGTCCGCAAAATGCGGCAGTCGCGGCGGCGTTGAGGGCATTTGGTCAAGGTGGAAAGCCCGTCGTCACCATGGTAACCGATCTTCGCGATGCTGAAAGATATGCCTATGTCGGACCAGACAACAGGAAAGCGGGCCGTGTCGCGGGCGATTTAATGGGACGTTTGCTCGGCAGGGACGGCGGGGAAATTGTCGTCATCGCGGGTCTGATCAGCATGATAGGCCATGAGGAGCGCGAGATGGGGTTCCGGACCGTTCTGCGTGAGCGCTATCCCCAGTGCAAGGTGACCGAGGTGCTCGAAAGCATGGAGCGCGGAGATGTGGCAGGTGACCTCGTTTTCAACGCGTTGAGAAAAAATCCAGCTATACGAGGCATCTATAATGCGTCTGCGGGCGCTCAAACGGTGGTCAACGCCATGACGAAGCTTGGCAAGAACAAAGACGTGATTTTCATCACCCATGAGCTCACGAAAGACCGTCGTCATTTGATGCGAAATGGAATGATTGACGCAATCATCGATCAGGATCCAGAGACTGAGGTGCGGACTGCGGTAGAAGCGCTCGCCGCTTATTTTGGAAGATCGGAAAAGTGCCTTCTGTCCCTTATCACTCCCATACAGATACATATGATTGAGAACAGCTAGAGGCATTCGTTTAAGGGTAAAAACCTTGACTTAGGTGCAGGTCAACACCGCTAAGACCTCTCTTCTACCTCGCCAAAATGACGGTCTGCTCGGCCGATTTTTCTAAATGAGAGCAAACAGTAAATCGCTAAAGTGCGGTTTTCGTCGTTTATCAATGTGCGTCACAATTCTCCAAATCCCTATAGATGTTGCTGGACAGTAGACCGTGCTTGCCGTCCGAGCAGATTAGGACTTCATTACTTGTCACCAAAATCTATTATTGGGCACTTCGGCGGAATAAGAATTCTCCAAAATAAAATATCGGCATTATTATTCCGAAACATCATTATATATTCAATTTATTGTTCCTGGTAATGATTATCCTCGTGAAATTATAAGGGGAAATTAACCATGCATAGCCTAAATTACCCTTGAATAAAGGGGGCTTACATAAATGCGATTATCTGTAGTTGTTACATCAATCCTATTGTTGGGGACGAGCTGTGTTCAGGCAAAGACACTCGGAGTGTCGATCGCAAACGCGAATGACGCTTTTCTTCACAGCCTGCTAGGTGGCATCAAGAATGCCGCCGATAAGATTCCAGACATGAAATTGCATGTCGAAGACGCTGGTGGCGATCCTTCGCGTCAAATGGAGCAGATCAATAAGCTGGCGGCCGACCGCGTCGATGCAATGATCGTCATCCTTTCGGACGGCGACCTTGGAGCAAAGATTTCGCAGATTGGCACCACCGCCAGCATACCCGTTGTCTATGTCAACAACGTTCCAGTCAATTCCGCCGAGCTTCCCGCTCATCAAACCGTGGTCGCCTCAGATGAAGTTGAAAGCGGAACGATGGAAACCCAGGAGGTTTGTCGCCTTCTAGGAGGCAAAGGCAAAGCTGTCGTTTTGATCGGAGAGTATTTCCATCCTGCGGCACGCACACGCACTAAGGACATCGATAGCGTTTTGTCCACCGATGCATGCAAGGGAATTTCCATACTAGAGAGGCAATCGGCGAACTGGTCACGTGACCAGGCTGACAATCTGATGCAAGAATGGCTGACCGCTGGCGTGAAGTTCGATGCCGTTATCGCAAATAACGATGAAATGGCTCTTGGTGCGATCCGGGCCATGAAGCGAAACAACATGCAAATGGATAAGGTTGTGGTGAGCGGCATCGATGCGACGTCGGATGCGCTTGACGCGATGGCTGCGGGCGACCTCGATGTCAGTGTCCTTCAAAATGCCCCTCAACAGGGTTCCAAGGGCGTCGAGGCGGCCATTAAGCTTATGGATGGCGGAACCGTACCTGCTTTTATTAAGGTGCCTTTCGAGCTGGTTACTCCGGTCAATCTGAAATCCTACTTGGTTAAAAGCCAGTGATCCGCGCAAACAAAGATATTGGAAGGGACTAAGATGACTTTCTGGAAAAAATCAGGAATCAGGACGCAAATCACCCTCGGCTTTCTTCCGCTCATCTTGCTTATGAGCGCTCTCACCTTCGTGGGAAATGATGGACTGGGACGCTTGTCGAACGTGTTCTCCAGCTTCCGCTACACAGCAGCGCAGAGCCTGGCCATTTTTGACTATAACGTACAGCTGCAACGTATCCGTCTCGCGGCAGAGGCTTATCGCTCTAATCCGTCCGACTCAATCGCATCACAGCTTCAGGACGCCGTGAAAGCGTTTGCGATAGACGATCCGCGCATGGCGTCTGACGCTGACCTTCAGTCTGGTTTGAATGTAGTGCGTCGCGATGTTGCAGATTACAACACTGCCTTCGGAAAGCTGGTCGATCTCCAGAAGAAAAAAGAAGTTCTTCTTGGCAAGGTCACCGAATTCGGCCCGTGGACCATCATCGCGCTGAAAGATATCCAGCGTTCGGCGTGGCGCAAGAACGACACGAACGCGCTTTATAAAACCGGCGAGGTCATCAACCTTATGAACCAGAGCCTGTATTATTCCGAACGCTTTGTTCACTCCGGTGATCTCTCGGCATATGGCTCGGCCCAGACTACCCTGAATGACGCGCTCAAGGGCGCGGATGCCGTGGTGGCGTCCAGCTCCGATAAGTCTCAGGCAGGGCGTGCTGATGCCGCACGACGTTTGATGCGCAACTACACCAATCGCCTTGATGAAGTTCGCGATGCTTGGCTTCAGAGCAACGAGATACGATCGACACAGATAGACGTTCTGGGTCCGAAGATTGCATCGTCATTCGATGCCCTGCTTGCCAAGGTGACGGGCAATCAGAACAGTTTGGGTGAAACAGCGAAGGCGACCGCAAGTGACACTGCGTCCAAGACCTTCATAATATCGGCAATTCTCATCGTTATCGGCCTTGTACTAGCGTATGTTATCGGCCGTCTTATATCCGCCGCCGTAAGCCGGATGGCCGTCACCATGGAGCAACTCGCCCACGGGAATGACAATGTGTCGATCCAAGGAACCGAATATCGGCATGAGCTTGGCGCCATGGCGCGTTCGTTGCTCGTGTTCCAGGAAACGGGGCGCGGCAAGGTCGCAGCCGAGCTGGCGGCTGAAAGAACGCGGCTTGCTGCTGAAAACGAGCGCTTGGCGCAAGAGCGTGACAAGGCAGAAGAGGCTGTGCGAATGGCACACGCGTTCGAACAGATATCGCTTGGTCTCGATGCCCTCTCGCGCGGCGATCTTACAGTGCGTATCGGAACCGTTGACGAGCGGTACGAGCAAATACGCGACCACTTCAATACGTCGGTTGCCTCGTTGGAAGAAACCATCGGTACGGTAGCGACAGCCGTCAGCACGATCCGTTCCGGTCTTGAAGAAATCTCGTCTGCCTCCAACGATCTGGCTCGTCGTACAGAACAGCAGGCTGCGTCTTTGGAAGAAACTGTCGCTGCTCTGGGTGACGTATCGCACCGCGTCCACGTAACAGCAGAGGGGGCTGGACTTGCGCAACAAACAGTCGCTGCTGCCCGTGACAACGCCACCAGGGGAGGCGAGATCGTGGCACGTGCCGTGCAGGCGATGACCGCTATCCAGGACTCTTCCACGAAGATCGGCAACATCATCGGTGTCATCGATGAAATCGCCTTCCAGACCAACCTTCTGGCTTTGAACGCCGGTGTCGAGGCCGCGCGTGCGGGTGAGGCGGGCAAGGGCTTTGCGGTTGTCGCGCAGGAAGTGCGCGAACTGGCGCAACGCTCCGCAAACGCAGCCAAGGAGATCAAAACATTGATCTCTACGTCAAGTGCGCAGGTACAGACAGGTGTTGATCTGGTCAGCGCCACTGGCTCTTCATTGAGCGACATTGTTGACCAAGTTGTGAAGATGAGTTCGACAATCACCGAAATCGCTGACTCAGCCCGCGAGCAGGCAATGAGCCTGAAAGAGGTCACCGGTGCCGCCGATCAAATGGACAAGGTAACCCAACAGAACGCCGCGATGGTGGAAGAGACGACAGCCGCGGCACAAAACTTGACTCAGGAAACGGAAAGTCTATCCGAAATGATGCGCCGTTTCCGGACGAGCAAAGGTAATCAACGGCATAAGTTCGCTGCGTGATGTTTTGCACAAACAGCCACTGATCGACAGTGGCTGTTTATCTTCTTAGAATAAATTCACTTCTACCACAGCCACACCTCTCGAGATCTTTCTGTTTTGTTCTGATTGGATAGCTGGCAGTGAAAATCGGACCAATCCTTCACCGGCAGGCGTCCCATCGAGCCTGCTTCGACGCGCTGGAATGAGTGCCGATCGCGACATAATCAACGCGGAATTTGGCGTGGCGAAATGCCACAAACTGTTCAGGCAAACATAGGCAACTGCGCTTGCAGGCCTTCGTTACCCTATCATAAGCCAACTAATTTCTGAAAAAATATGCTGCCGCCATCGTCTCACTTGCTGTTTACGCAGTTTAATCTAGTGGCCTAAAAATATAGAGATTGCCATTTGAAGCTATCGCGCGGGGCATCGCGTTTCTGTGATGCTTTCATATCATTTTATGTAAGGAACAGATTCCACATCTGTTAGTATCGAGCAAGTCCCATCCAAATATTCGAAAGGTGACGGACGGCTAAAAGACCAGCAGTACTTCCTATGTGCAGACTAACAGTTTCGTGGCATGTTCTCCTCCACCGCAAATACCCTACGTCAAGGCTTAGGCTTTCGGGCCGGAAAACCCGACCGGCAGCTCTCCACCAGAGCACTTGTTTCGCGCGCGAGTATCCATGTGTCCGCGCCTACAGCGACAAAACCCGCCCCCTGGCCAATGGCTCTAGTCGTCGCCGCGTGGCCGTAGGCGAGCACGCCAGAACCTTTGCCTGCGTTGTTTATGCGCGTTATCGCTTCGCCGATCGCGCGCTGGACGGGCTCTGCATTAGTCTGACCGAGATAGCCCATTGATGCAGCCAAATCGCCGGGTCCGATGAAGATCGCGTCAATTCCCTCAACCGCAGCAATCTCCTCAATGTTTTCCAAGGCCAGCGGCGTCTCAGCCTGCACTATCACGCATATTTCGGTAGATGTACGCCCGACATAGCCCGTGTCTCGACCATAATTTGAGGCTCGGACCACACTCGATATGCCCCTTTTCCCTTCCGGAGGATATCGAGTCCAACTTACCGCTGCACGGGCCTGCGCTGCGGTATCTATCATAGGAAACATCAACGTTTTAACGCCGATATCTAACAAACGCTTTGTAATTACCGGTTCTGAGGTCGGTGGGCGAACTATGACAGAGGCGGCTTCACCAACTGCTCGTAACTGATCCGCAACAGTCGAGATCTCGTTCGGCGCGTGCTCCATATCAACTAGAAGCCAGTCTGCCCCGGAACCGGCCGCGATTTCCGCCGAGGCTGCGTTGCACAGGCTTACCCACAGGCCTAGTTGCGGATCACTCCTGCTAAGTCCTTCTTTAAAACGGTTACCAATCATCCTAAAACACTCACTTGCAGTCTATGGCACCCTACATACGCCGACGCACGTAAATCGTAAATCTTCTCATTTGCTGACTTCGAGAAAGCGGACACCTTACTACGCAATCTCGGTAGCCTGTTTCTCGACACGACGGATTTGTTAGAAACGAAAAACTGCGGTAGTTTTGCGCGGTATTCAACGCAGGTAGCACTTCAAGCTTGAACCCATCCTTCAGGCGTTTTGCTGGCCCATAACTGGCCGTGGAAGCAGCGTCTTGCCCCATTTAGCGAACAGCACCTTTGGGGATCGAAGGTTAGTCAGACAACAAGCGACGGTTGGTCGAAGTAGCCGATCATGCGGTCGTCTGGCGCAGTCCAATATCCGTCAATGCGGCCCCAAACCGCACGTTCGCCTCCGTGACTTAGACCAGTCGCTGACGTTGTTTCAAATTACTGTTTTTGTGAGATAGTTTTTGGTTGAGCGAAGCGACCTTGGCCGGGTCGCCGGTTCGATTCCTCTCAAGGTGAAAGTAACAAACTATGATGCACGCAAGGCACCCGTGCAACTCTCACCCACAAATATCAAAATGATCGAAAAATCGGTTCGATTTCTTTCTCTAACCTGAAGAAATTATGGGCATATTCCATTACAAGTTCATCGCTCACCAGAGGGCTACGGGATCATATTCTTTCAAGAGCCTACAATAGGTTTGCCGCTTGCCTCAGTTCAGCAAACCCCAGGTTTTTCTGAGCGCTTCCGACCAAACCGCATATCCTGCTCCATTTAGATGAACCAGATCTGGCAAATAATAACGGAACATGGGCAGTCCGTTTTCTCCGATGAGGCCGGCGTTCGGGTCAAGCCACATCGTGTGTTCGCAACTGTTACACCAGTCGCGCGCCTCTTGGTTAAAGAGGTCGAATTCATGGCGGTAAATCCAGCGCGCTGGACTTTGCTTGATCGCCAGAACAACCACATCCGCGCGTGGTAACGCTTGAGAGATGCGATCACGCAAATCCTGCAGGTGCCGAAGGGTTGTTTCAGCCTTGAGGCCGTCGCTGGCAATATCGTTCTCACCGAAATAAAGCAGCACTTTGGCTGGCTTCAGTGGAACAAGGACTTGGTGCAGGTAGTGGCTGGCAGAAAGGTACGTGCCGCCGCCAAATCCGAGATTGACGATATCCAGCGAGCCAAGATCCTCGGCGACTGAGCTCCAGATCCGAAATGAGGAGGAGCCATATAAGGCGATCGGGTTGTCTGGAAGACCGATGCGCTGAAGGCGGGCAAGAATGGCAATGATATCGTTTTCGTGGCGACTGGTGCCAATACTAGGCTCAGGACTCATAAAATCAGAGCCAGAAGATAACAGCGGCGGCGATGCAAATGCTTGAGAAGAAGGTATGTGCGCAGCGATCGTAACGTGTGTGGATGCGCCTCCAGTCCTTTAGCTTGCCGAACATGTTCTCGATTTTGTGGCGTTTCCTGTAGAGAACAGGATCGTGCGGGACGGGCACTTTCCGGTTGGACCTTGAAGGGATGCAGGCGTCGATCTTGCGCTCGGCTAAGGCAGCGCGAAACCAGTCGGCGTCATAG
>NZ_FMUD01000032.1:0-59615 GCF_900100825.1 Agrobacterium sp. DSM 25558
GTATTGTTCATTTGTGTGGGCATAGAAAGGACCCGCCTAAAATTTGGGAAATGCTTTACCCACAGTGGGTTTCACTTATCTCCAGAACGTTCAGGACGGCACTAGTTTGATGATGCGGGACAATATGCTGTTTGACAAGATGTGCTCGGTCATCTCGTAGGCGGCTTTTATACTCGACGGCGTGATCGCAGTATCCCTAAATCGGAAATCGACGCGTTGGACTATCGTCGGGTGGACCGAAACCGGAGTGGAGGTTCGAAAATCTGTCCAATCGGATCGCTTGGGCGCGTATGATCCCACGATCTAGATGGTGTTCATCCTGGACAGGCTATCGCAGTGGATGAATGCGCCAATCGCCTGATTATTTTTTTTGCCGGAATACACGCACCGCATTCATGGACTGATGCGCTTCGATGACCAATCCACGCTGCCAAACACGAAGGTTTTGGTACCGGCCAATCGCTGTCGAGCTTGCTCATGCAACGCGGCTTCTCTCCACCACCAGCCAGGGCGAGTTGAACTATAACAAAGTTTGGGAGATCGCCATTGTTCTTCCAAGTGGGTGCGACGCGAGCCAGAATGTTCTCAAGAAGCGGGTTGAGCCCCATTTGTCTTCGATATTCAAGGCTATCCGGCGCAGCTGTTCCACAATACGGTCCCATGTCCCGCACATCATCGAGCAGGCAGCCCTTGTCGATTGTTGGTCGCTTCACACAAAGGCCGTTGCTAATGGCTGGTGATGCCGAGATAAGGTTGTAACAGAGTCTTTGGGACTTCTATGATAATCAGTACGAATACAAATGGGTTTGCGTGACCCGAACAGGCTGTAGCTCACTGAACGGGACGCTCACGCAATCGAGATTATGGGAAGGCACAATATCTGTGTGGATCGAAAGTTTGCGGATCGATGGAGGGGTCCTCGATGGATTTAACCAGAAGTTTAGCCCCGGATTGAACGTGATTATCGGCGGTCGAGGAACAGGGAAGAGTTCCGTGATTGAATTGTTGCGGTACTGTGTGGGTGCGAGACCTTATATTGAGACGTCAAAGCGATCCGCGTACGAACATGCAGTTGGCGTCCTTCGCGACGGGCGCGTAGAAGCGACAATTATTGATGGTGGTGACCGTATTACGGTTTCCCGCACAGCGCTTGAAGATGCCAACTCAAATGTTCCATCGTACTATGCTCCATTTGTCTTCTCTCAGTCGGAGATCGAAGCTATCGGGTTGCAGAGCGCATCTCGCTTGAGACTAATTGATGACTTCCTCCCGGCAGAGCCGAGTTCAAGAAGTAAGCAAGCGATAGTAGCGCGAATAAAATCCATAACAGCCGAAATTCGGTCTCTCATGACTGACGCTGAAGATATCGAGGAGCGACTGGCTGACCTTCCGACGCTCAGGCTTCAGCTCGAAACCGCCATAACAGAACGAAGAATGACCGCTGCGACTACCGAAATCGGGCAATATCGAGAGCAGCTTGAAATTCTCAGCCCACAGCTGACCGCCGCCAACGTTGAAAATGAATTCCTCTCGGTTGTAACCGAGAGATTTCAAAACTGGTTTTCACAGTTAGAACGGCTTGTCGAAATACGCCCTGGGTATGAGACGTTACCGGAAAAACTCGCACTCGACGCCGAATTAGGCGATTTGAGAAAGAAACAGCGGTCCGCCTACCAGCAAATGGAAGCCGCACAGGACAAACTCCGCGAGGTCGCCGATCTTTTGGATCAGCGCACTGCAGCTTCCCGAGAACGCTTAAGTGCAATTGAAAATATTGGTCGTGTATACCGCTTGAAAATTGAAGAGCAGCAGGTGGGAGCCAGTTCGATTGATCGTCAGATCGCTCATTTGACTCAACAGATATCTGTGCTTGAGACGCTCAAAGCGACATTGGATGACCGAAAAGTCAAAGTAGCAAGCCTGTCTACGCTTCGTGCATCGCTGCTAATGGAAATTGACGCAATTAGGCAGGAGGTGACCAACAACCGGCAGCTTATCGTTGACAGGCTCAACATGCATGTCTCGCCTTCCATCCGGCTTACTTTGGAACCGTTTGCTCAACAGCGTGGCTATCTATCAATTCTTGCGGGGGCGCTAAGGGGAAGCGGACTGAGATATAACGACCTCTCCGAGCGCATAGTGTCCTTATTTAGTCCTTTGGAGTTGGCGTACTTGGCTGAAACCGGCGATGTGGCAGCTCTCGGGGCTGCATTGAAAATTTCAGATGAGAGAGCTTACCGAGTCTTCAGCGCATTGAAGACCGATGAAGCGTTGGGACTGTTTACGGTCGACGTCGAGGACGATATGTGTATCGAGTTGCTGGACGGCAAAGATT
Source organism: Agrobacterium sp. DSM 25558 (assembly GCF_900100825.1). Classification (NCBI taxonomy): domain Bacteria; kingdom Pseudomonadati; phylum Pseudomonadota; class Alphaproteobacteria; order Hyphomicrobiales; family Rhizobiaceae; genus Agrobacterium; species Agrobacterium sp. DSM 25558. The sequence goes on from NZ_FMUD01000032.1 coordinate 2,336, forward strand.
ACAAGCCCATCGGATCGCTCTCTACCGGCCAGCGCTGCACCGCTGTTTTGCCGATCATACTGGCTCATGATGAGCGACCAATTATCTTAGATCAGCCAGAAGATCACCTCGACAACGCGTTTGTGGTCAAAACTCTCGTCCGTTCACTAGCGACTCGTGACGCTAGGGCTCAAACCATTGTTGCCACACATAACCCAAACATTCCGGTGTTGGGTGATGCTGATCGAGTAATTCATATGGATTCCACCGGATATAACTGTTTCGTACGCAATGCAGACAGCTTATTTTCAGCGAGTGTCATTGATGCGATTTCAACCATAATGGAGGGCGGTAAAGAAGCGTTTGCGCGTCGAGCCTCATTCTATCGAGCACCCAATGACAACATCTTCAATTGAAGTCGCCCTAGATCAAATCCTGTCGCTGTCGTACAGCGAACGTCTCACGGCAGCACGGTTTTTGGCACTGCACGCAAGGCCGAAAGATATTGATGTCATCCGGCAGGCGAGAGCGCGAGAAAATATTGGCTGGATACGAAAAGCGCTCGATGATGCAATTGTTCGGCTCAAGCCTGATATACCAATCAGCGATCCAGATGCTGAAGCTCAGCCAATTCCCAATGAAATTTTGGACGGTCTCAACGCAAAGGCGCTTGAGACATCGACGGCGCTGTTAATTCATGAGCTGGAGCCTCTGATTGGCAGATTGAAACTAGTTGCATCCGATGAACTAGCCAACTTCGATGATTCTCAAACTGCAAAAGCGATTGTTCGTATAGACAATTTTCTTGCCGCTTTAACACGTCTAAGGAAGGCGGCAAGTGCACCAAAACTAGATGAGTTTGCGTTGGATACGTTGATCCAAGAGGTCGTTGCTGAGAACGATCATCGCCCCGATATCGCTTTTCAGCTGTCTGGCCCAGCGCATTGTATAGTTGTAGGCGACCGAAGTTTGATTGAAATGTGCGTCTCAAACGGCGTCAGGAACGCCGTCGAGGCAACCGAGGCTCTGGTAAATGGAAAAGTGAACCCAGTCTTGTTGAGCTGGTCTAGTACCGACACTTATAATTGGGTGTCGATTGTCGATGTGGGCATCGGCTTCACCGGTAATCCCGTTCACGCGATGGAGATTGGAAAAACGACTAAGGCCGGGCACTTCGGTATGGGTTTAGCTATCGCGCAAAAAAGCATCGCGTCGATGTCGGGCGCTCTTCATCTTATATCGAACACTCGCGGCGTCCGTTTTGAAATTCAATGGCCTAAAGAAATGGGCGGTATCTGATGCGCGTTTTGCTGGTCGAAGACAATATCGGGGTTGCAGAGGACCTTGAAAGAGCACTTACGCGTCATGGTGACTGCGAGGTGATCTGGGCCAAGAGCAGGAACTCCGCAAGACGTCATTTAGTCGACAATTCCTTCGATCTCTTAATTTTGGACCGGAACATCCCAACCGACGACGATGCGTTGGATGGCGATGCCGCACACGGATGGGCGATTTTTCAGGAAGTCTGCCAAAACTGCTCCGGACTTCCTGTTTGGTTCCTGACAGCAACAGAGGATGCGGATTTCGCCGCGAATGTGGCAAATGACTATGCCCGTCAGGGCGATATCCATGGAATCAGAGAACAGCAAGCGGTCGTACGAGTTATATGGAAGAAAAATCTGAATGACGTGGTCGCGAACGCAAGAACTTTCATCGACCAAGTCCGGCAGCTTGAAACTATTTCAATCTTAAATGCGAGCGGCGTAAATCTCACCTCTTACGAAGAAAAGAATTTACGCATCTTCGGCAGACGACATCTTGCGACGTCATTAGAGATTATTGGTTTGAGTGGAGGGCTTTCAGGGGCGCGAGTATTAAAAGTATCTGTCAAAAACTCCGCCGGGGCGGTTAGATTAACGTCAGTGGCCAAAATCGGAAAATCAGCAGCCGTCGAAGACGAAGTGATGCGATACAATGCAAATGTCGTTCGCTTGCACCCCGACGGTTTTCCTCAACTATCGGCCTTGGTTGATGTCGGATCAGGTAAAATCTATGGCGTCTATTATGGACTTGTGTCCGAGAACGTCCAAAGTACGCTCTCAATATTGAAGGCAAACCCTTCTTCGGCAGGTTACATCCCGGCAGAACTTCGCCGGATTTCGGCATCTTGGGAACGAGAAACCCGCCAAGAGACCGTCACCGTTGGGGAAATTCGCCGAAGACTGCTACCGGACACGAAACGTGACCAGGTCATCCAGCAACTGCAAGGTATCGATCTCACCTCTGTCGAAGCGGTTCGCGTAACAGCGAATCGCTCGACGCAACATAACGATCTTCATGGTGAGAACGCTCTGATTTATGATGACCGAAAAGTTATGGTCATAGATTTCAATGATGTGGGCGAATCTTTTGCGGGGCTGGATGCTGTCACGCTTTCGCTGAGCACAATTTTCCACAGAGATAGTGCTAATTTGCGTAGCGGTTGGATGAATCCTTCTAAAATTGAAAACTGGACTGATCTTGCGTCATATATTGACGGCTGCGCTTTCGCGGACTTTATTGCGGAGTGCAGAAGGTGGGCCAATGACGTGGCAGGGTCACCTAAAACCACGTCGGCCTTAGCATATGCCTATGCCTTGAGACAGTTGAAGTATAGCGACACCGACAAGGATTTGGCTAGGGCACTTCTGCGTGCCACGATCAAAGACATTCTAAATTGATCCTCGTACGCAGTTGGACATACCCCGCCTGTCTGAAGTACCATGCAATCACCGGGTATATATCGCGCTGCTCATCTGATTTGCATTCTACGCTGCCGAGTCAGCCGCTCCATGTCGAAGAATCTCCGCGATTTTCAAGGGCCTCCGAACTGCTTCCACCGCACTGGCGTTCGAGAATGACCCGAACGTGACCGACAGGGAATTTTCTCGCAACCCGAATAGGTCCTACGTAGTAGCGCCCTTCCACGTTAAAGGTAATTCGCGAAATCCAGAACCGTAGCGAATTGTGCCCGATGTCCTATTAATGAGAAAGAATGACTGTACTGCACCAGACGTGCAGCATAATCGCGAACTGGTGCGCAGCAGCCCTCATCACGCGTGCTAGAAACGCTAAAGTGTTTTCTTTACTGGTTGAGACTTTCCGGATTGCCAAGCCGTAATATAGTTTATCACTTTCTGCAGTTCCCCAACAAAAGATGCGTTTTATGCCTATTCAACTTCACGAACGACTTTCCGAGTTTTCTTACGGGTACGGGGTCACACGAGAATTCGAGAGATCACTCGCTGCCCAAGGTCTGTCCGCAGTGCCGTTTCTCCCGAGTCTCCTCCATGAAGCCCAGCTCGGTTTTGACGTCGGTTTTAACAGGGTGGGTGTGCCGCTTATGATTCAATTTAAGCTGGGACAGGCGATGCGACGATTTTCGCCTGGCCCCCGGCCGTTGTTGAACCAGCCGTTTTGGCGTTTCAAAATCGATACTTCGGAGCCAGACGGGCAGTTCGAACTGCTTCTGAAAGCGGAACGAGACGGGGCCGATGTGTTCTACGTTGCGCCCAAATTCCATGACTGGGAAATCTATCTGCGAGCGTTCGAGACAGGAAGCATTGTCAGGCAATCTGTAATAGTTAGGCCTTCGACCATCCGAGAGACGATGGACGTAAACCGCGTTGCTGATGGGAAACACACCGTCGTTTATGACGTTACGAGGAGCTACTTGTGTTCAGACCCTCTCAGACTTCAGCCTCTCAATCCTTTCACGGTTGCCGCAACTGTCCGGAGTCAGCTAACCGAGCGCCAGGAAACACTGGTTGAGAATTTGGACCGGGTCTACGATGGATTTTTCAACCGTACAGAAATTCGGCGGAAAAACGATAGCTCTGCTCCGGTTGGAAAAAGCGACAGACTAGTGTTCGACATTCCGTCAGACGTTGATGGGCAGGGACTTTTTAGAGGCCAACGCGTCGAGCGGCTCATCGGAGGCGGATATACGAGAGAACAGGCCGTGGGATTAGCGGTCGCGGCGGAAGCATGGTCGGTCGGAGCGCAGACGATATTTGTCACCGAGAAATGACTTGGATTGAGGGGCGTTCCGTGTGCAGGCGGGCAAGAAGACACACATACACGAAAAAGTTAGAGGGCTCAAAACCTCGCCCTCGAAAACACCGGCTGTCGCTCTCCAAGCTCGGTCAGAATTTCATCGAGGCATGTTATGCTTACTGAGGAGTTGCTCAAGGTCAAATTGCAAATTGGATAAGCTTGAGCGCTGCTCAGCTCGCAACCTCTGAGCATCTGTCCAAATCCTATCAAACTCTCGCCAAGCGTCATCTTCCATATTTTTTCCTGTCAGCATGGTAGCCTTCCAAAGAGGAAAGCTTCTTTACTGCTCAACTGCCGTTCGTGGGTTGCGCTTTTGGACCTCAAATATTTCGGGTGCCACGACACGTAGGGAAGCGGGAGCATCCCCAGAAAGCCTTTCCTGTCCGAGCGCCGCGCCGTGCGGTCCGATATCGCATACGAGAACCGCAGATCGGGCAACTCGGCGTGCCGGATGTTGCTGCCGGTTGCGCTGGCGGCGTCGCAGTGGGACGATGGACGCCACTCGCCGTAGGTGACCATGTAGGCGAGGCTTGGTAAGTCGATGCCTTGGTGACATGCGGCGGTACGGATTTGATGCCGGGAACCGGCAGCTTGAGATACACAAGATCGGCTTCGGCCTGACCGACCTCTTCTACAAATTGCTGCAGCTGAGCATCGCTTCCTCCAGAATAGTTTTGCACTGCAGCTATATGCTTTCGAAAGTCGTCGACGAGCTTGTTAAGGCTGTCGGAGCATCCTTGCTGCCTAGAAACGATGTTGTTCTTCTTCAACTGAATGGCGTGCCGATCAGCATCTGAGTATTGAGCCTGAAACTGGAACTTCTGTTCGACCGTTTTCACCCATGCCATGATTCGCGAGGCCTTGACTGGCCCGATGCCGTAAGCGTCTTGGACGTCACGCGTCTTTGCATCGTATGCGGTCGTAAAGCCGTACGAAGAAAGTGAAGCGAGGTCGCCCGCCGTCAACTTCGCGCTGCGGGCTCCCCTTATCATATGGGCCGACAGGTGAGCGTCGAGTTGCTCTTTATGACGGATCGATCCGTAATCCTTTTCGACATCCTTGAAGTCAGCGACTAATCGCTCATACTCAGAGAGCTTCCTTTCGATCTCATCTTTTGCCCCATATGCCTGGGATACGGGAGCATTTGACTGCAGGAATTGGATTCGGGACCGAACTTTCTCAGCTGCGATGTTGTATCTGTTCGTTGCATCAAAAGAGCCTTTGTTCCCAGACTGGGTCAAGATGAACGATATAACGCCACCAATGATACCCAGAATAGGAAGGGCGAAGAAGGCGATTAGCGACAACGCAATGCCGATTTTTCCAACATTGCTCCATGTCAACGTCGAAGTTAGGGAGGAACGTGATTTCTGGGCCTCCGTGGACGGCGGGTATGTTCCTCTGGCTTTTGGAACCACTAGTACGATTTGAGACGGTATCTGGTTCGATGCCAAGATTGACCGAACCGCGCCGACGTCGAAGCTGAATCCGACTGCATCGTTCATCAAACCTTTCGGGATGTGAACGGAGGTGGCGTCCCTAACGACGAACATTGGAATCCCAAATGCCTGCTCCATCCTGCACCATGGGCAATTCGCTGCGAATCGAGAGTAATGATGGGCTTTGTTGCTGGGGCACGGCCTCAGGGATGTTTCAAGTTCTTCGAGCGCCTCGATCCATTGATCAGCCGTTGGACGGCTGATAACGCCGCTTTGTGAAAAAGCCCGTTCAAAGTTCACGCCAATTTTCGGGCTCAGATCGTGTAGAGCGACACTAGCCGGTGGCGCATCCATCTTAGTGTCGCGCGAGGAGTATGCGAATCGGAATTCCTTGATCGCCTGCTCGACAGTGATGTCCCCTTTGCCTTTGTACCGGCCTGCGAATGGGTGTCGATCCATGCAAAGAAGCTGGAATATCGCAACAGCAAGGCCAAACGCATCATGATTTGCCGTCCGGACGATTGTTTTCAGAGATTGCCCCTGAAGCTCTGGCGGTGTGTAATCCGGAACTCCGACGACGCATAAAAATTGTTGCCCCCTCTGGGTGACCTGAAAAGAGTCCGTATCGATGAGCGCAACTGTGGCTTTGTCTGAAACTAAGATACTGCGCTGATTGATGTCGCCGATAACGCAACCTGAAGCGTGGACCTGCCCGAAAGATCGCGCCACGTTCATCGCCGTCCTAACTAAAAACCGATAGTCGGCAGACGGGAAGTGCCGCAGGCGAGAGGATGGAGTTTGAAGCTCGTGGATTTCTTTGTGATCCGGGACTAGCCGCATCAAGAAACCAACGAAGGTCCCCGACTTGTTAACGACAATGTTGGTCGGAAATGCTACCGATGCTATCGAGGCGTGAAGGTTCGCATCCACCATCGCTCTGATTTTAGCTTCTCGGGACGCGACGATGTTTGGTAGATACGCCTTAAAAGCGATGCCTGGCTTATTGGTTACGGTGAAGACTTCACCTTCGCCGCCTTTCCCAATGCGCTTCCCAACGTTTAGCTCACTACCACCGGCAAAAAGCTTATCAAGGCTCATTTTCTGACCGCGATGATGAGTGTCTTGTCGTCGTCGGTATGTTCAGCGAACTTGTCGCTGTCCAGGTATGCGGCCAAGCGCTCCGAGAGCTGGTGGTTCCTCCCAACCAAGTCGCTGTTTATGAAGGGACGGGCCATCGGGGTGAAAAAGTTGACATACGGCTGGCCGGAGACAGCATCTAAGACCTGATTTTCGATCCCGTCAGAAAACAGGAATAGTGCATCGATGCTTTCTTTTACTGTTGATGTCCGGAGCTTTGGCTCGCCGGGATCAGTCAGAAAATATGTCGTCGAAGCGTACTCGCCATTCTCTGACGCACTAAGTAGTTGCCATTCTTGATTTTGAACATGCCGCCCAACAATCGCACCATCGCCGATATGTGCGGTAAACGTCTCCGATCCGTTGGTAACAGCCAAGACCATAGTGGCTGCAAAGTCTCGCGGCGTCAGCATTCGTCTTGTCGCCGCCATGGCGATTCTATCCCTTGCCTCGTCAACCCAGTCCCATACCCTGTTCTGTGTCGGAAGCGCTAATTCAGCAGATGCGAAGTATTCACGGAGGTTTTCAGCCATTGTCCGGCAAACGAGCGAGGCACCTTCGCCTCCATGAGATGCAGAACCGGCACCATCGGAGACTACAGCGCAAAAGACGGTCGTTCCCGTAGATTTTCGGGTTTCAAAACAACGCTTGGCGTCCTGAATGCGCGTGTCGCGCCTTACGTGAGAAACCCCGCGTACAGACGCTGCGCCGAATACCCATCGGCTCATCCTGCAACCGCCCAACCATCCGGTGCAGTGGGATTGCTTAGCGGAACTTGGTCACCGGGGTTTGAGCGAGAAACCGCGCCCAAGGAATTCGAAAGCCACGCAAAAAACTCCTTAAACTGAAGGCCTCGGAGCTTGAGCGGCTGTCGGACTGCGATTTTACCCAAGGTATCGAGGTTCGCGCCTTCAACCCCTATGGCGTAGAACATGAAGTTCTTCGCGTCCTCTCCCTTGCGTACCTCGTCCGCCGCGCGTTGCCAGCTATCAGTGGGAGCGCCATCTGTGATTAGGAAGACCCACGGCCGATAGAAGTTGATCCCATTCTCGCGATAGCGGTCTTTTCGCTCGCGGAGCATCCGAAGACCGGTTTCGATAGCTTCGCCCATGGGCGTATTGCCTTGAGATGTTAGCGTAGGCGGATAGAAGTTTTCTGCGCCCATGAAATCCATTTCGATTTGGACCGGGCCGAACGTCACCATTGCCAGCTCGACGCGCTTCGCCGCCAAGCTGTCGCTCTGGATTTCCTCTTGCAAGGTACGAAGCCCTTCGTTCAACTCATCAATGGGTCGACCGCTCATGGAGCCAGAAACGTCCAATATCAGGACGCACGGACATCTCGGTTGTGGGTTTGACTTAAGATCGGCATCTGCAAACGGCTGTTGATCGTAATCTGACATAGAGGCTCCTCTAGCTCTTCAAAGATTTATACAACCAGTATTCTACCAAACAACTTATTATTTTCGCGCCCGGCATTTAGATGTACGCGCGTGGATGACGCGTTGCTTTGATCCCTCCCGAGATTATCAGGTTCCAGAGCAACTTGGCCACCTTGATGCGATCAAGGAGCTAGTAGACTGGTCCCTGTAGCGACCGAGCTACTGGCCACGAAGTGCGGCATTGAAATCTTGTAAATCTAAAGCTTCCTCAAGTTCCGCAATCGAGTTAGCATATGTAAGATAGTGCGAAAGAACGAGTTCATAATGCGAAGCATCTGGGTCAGGATAGGCAAACAGCTCGCGAACAACCGGGCTACCTAGCGTGACTCGGCGGGTTTCGCTGATCTCGTCATTGATAACAGGGCGGCTGACGAAACAGCAGAGTAACAGCTTTTGGAATGCTATGGTGACCCTGTAAATCGCCGACCCAAATGGGGCGGGATACACTTTGTCTTGTCCAAACTCTAATTTTAGGGAGTGTTCATGAAGACCGGAGGCGAATGCGACCAGGTCTTCTGAGGCTTTGCTGAAATCATTCAAAGAAAGAGGTGGGATTGTTGTGGGAGCGACAAGTAATGCTCGTCGTAGGGCGCTAATTCCATTCGAGAGAACAGCTACGTCGTTACTTGAATTCGGAGGGTCAATTTTTATTTTACTGGTACTTATCACCTTACCTTGGGTGGTTATTTCAAGATCGATCTCTCCAATTTCGCTCCACTTGGTAACTCGCTCATATGAGTACCAATTGATAAGTGGATATGGAATTTCTGGGTCGGAGATCGTCATCCTGAAAATTGCGCCCGCATCTGGATTCCTGATGACTTCGAGAGGTGGTGCGGAGAACCTTAGGTAAGGTTCAGAGGAGCCGGGGTGCCTGTATCCGTAGACATCCCCTGAGACAGAATGTGATGGTTCATTGGAGAGGCCTCTCAGACGAAATGAACATTGTCCAATTGGCGTGGGTGAAATAGTTACTGAGCCTGATTTTGAATCCACAACAGGTTGGGGGTCTGCCAATCCAAACCTCGTCTTAGTGAAAGAAAAATCGGCTTTTGCCCCGGTACTTATTCCCAAAAACACGTTTGCCCAGCTGTCTTGATCAGTATCGTGAAGAGATATGATTCCCTTCCCATATCCATCTTTGTAGCCCGCCGCGTTAACAGCCTCGGCCTTTGCCAACTCGTAGTTCGGCCCGACCAGTTCTATCTCTGCCAACATCCATTCTGCTGGATTTTTTTTCAGCTCGGTTTTCCTGCCAAAATTTACGCTTACTTTGGTCGAGTGAAGAGGCTTACCGTTTACAGAAGCCTCCCGAATAGCTTCAAGCCACTTGTTCAGCACCGGTCCCCATACATGAATGCCCCGAAGACTTCGATCTTTCATGACCTTGATGAGAAACCAGGGGGCTCGTGAAACACAGGCCTCTTGCACGTTCGAAAGCTTGATTTTATCCCCTGTATTCCCCGAAGCTGTCGACTTAACTTGGACGAAAGCATATTTCCGAGGCGGACGGTCCTCGGCCGACCCGTCGAATGAATCGGTGTCGAATTCGACAAACAAATCCCATCCGGAACGATCTTCTTCGGGTGCAGTCGCTATTGTCCCACTGAAGTACATGCATTCAGTTTTGACGAGATTTTCAGCTGCCTTGTGCTTTGTCACAACCTTTTAGCCTATCTTTGAAAACTTTGGCGACGCCAAGATTCCACCGACTCGACCGTGTCAGATTTCGGCTCCTGGTCGTTCCACCGACTCCAGAAATCGATAGTCTGGCTGTTCGGGCGCTGCCGGGGCTCGGCAATTCTCACTCTTGTTGGAAGTAGGCTCGCGTCGCCTACCACTAAGGCTTCGCCAAGATCGAGGATAGGAAGCAGATCACCAAAACTCCCAAGGCTATCTGGCAGCAGTCGACGGATCACGCTTTGGTCATCGCCATTTGTTAGTCGCATCGCAATTACGTTGTTGCATTGGCTCAACACTGTGCGGTTAACCTCAGCTGGCCGTTGACTGATCACCACAAGTCCGACGCCATACTTTCGGCCTTCCTTTGCGATCCGCTCGAAAATCTGAACTGAAATCGCGTCGGAGCTATCTGAATCTGCCCGTTCTGGAATGTAGAGATGAGCCTCGTCACAGAAAAGCGCGATGGGGTGTCTGTTTGAGTGGTTTGTCCATTGGCTGGTGGTGAATACTAGACGAGCCAAAAGGCTGACCATGAGGGGTAGGACGTCGGATGGCACTTCGGAGAAGTCTATGATTTTTATACCGCCGCACTTGTCCTGCTGCGATCCTCGTCCGCCGATCAAGCAGTGTGTAATCTCCGCGAGCCACTCAAGTTTCATGCATTCGGCAGGAGCCTGAAAGATGAAGCCCAGTCTGCGGTCATTCTTCTTGGCTTCGAGACGAGCAATCATACGGCTGAGCTTGTCGAAGTATGGTCCTTGTTTTTCGCCTCTCGTTCCCTGCACCATTTCTTCGTTGAGATTTGTCAATTCTTTGATGACGGACTCGATGTCGAAGGGAACAGGACTATCAATCGTAAAATTGTCCAATATGGCCTGAGCTTTTGCCTGCTCCAGTGTTTTAACCTTTGCTGACGTAATGCACCGGCTCATCATCATGGCTTGATTTGGTGCATTCTGATCGCTGCGGTCGACAAACAAAGAAACCAGCGCTTCGTACCCAAGCAGCCAGTAAGGCAAGTGGAGCACACCACTAGCAAGCCCCGAACCTTTTTCGATATCTCCTGGACCCGCTATCCGAATGTGCCGAAACTCTTTGCCTTCCAGAGGTTTATATTCACCGTGAATGTCAAAAAGGATGACGTTCGCTTGTGGCAGATGTGCAATTTGATCAAGCAGCCGCGCAGTAGTCCATGACTTCCCCGAACCGGTGCTACCTACAATGACCGCGTGACGCTGGAACAGCTTATTGCCATTTAAGAATGCCTCGGCTTCGTCGTCGAGAGTAAATTTACCAAGCGAAAGACGTGGGCCATCCTCGGTCACATTCGAGATTACCTGCATAAACTTGGTAAGCCGCTCGCCCTCCAGTGAAAAACAGTTCGCTTCAATCTCGGGAACAGTTTCCAGGGTCCGGCGGAATACGTTGTGGCTCAGACCCAACCGGTCGTGGTGCGTTCCGATCAAGGTTATGCGGACCAGATTGTTTTCAGGCAGGAGCACTTCGGCTGGTTCGTTGATGACGGCCAGCTTCGTCTCATCGGCTTTTCTGGTGATGCGGGTCACGATTCCAATCAGGTATTGGCCAGCGCGGCTGCTCTGCAAAACCATAAGGCGGTTCACCTGAACCCGCCGCAAGCGATCCATGGCATCCACGCGAATGACGACAGTCGCGGTATCGACCGAGATAACCGCACCAAGGGCCTCGTCGTCGCTGTAGTTGAAAATACTCATGACAGCCCCCTTACGTCACTAGCTTGAGAAATCCATTGACCGACCACCAGTCGACATTTGGTATTTCGATGCCTTGTGGATTGACTTGACAGTAAGCTTTGGAACCTCCCTCACAGTGCTCAATTCCTAAAAAATTAGGACCGGCCTTTTCCAGCAGAAAAGATTTTGCTTCGTCTGTAAGGGTTTTGGAAATGACCACCACCGGCAGTGTCTTCAGCCTACAACGCTCCAAAATTTTCGGCTGGATATGACTGTCGCGGAACCCGAAGCCAATACAAAGATAGGCGTCGGCGTGTTCGAGAGCGCGGTCAGCTCCTTGAATGGCGGAACGGAAAGGCTCATCATGAGTACGTTCGTACTTGTTGAAGCCTGGCGTTACGATCAACGGCGTTAAGCCAGTATCCGGCAGTTCAAACACTGGAGCTGCTAAGGTCGAAGTGTCATCCCTTTCGAACCAATCCAGAGAACCGTGAACCTTCCAGATTCTCACCGACCGTAGCATTCTTCCATTCTGCATAAAAGTAATAGGTTCGCTGCCCTCTCGCCGCTGTATGTAGCCGGGAGTAAAGCCGACGCTATGCAGAGAAGCGCCGGAGTTGCAAGCATACTCAACGACACGATCATAGTTGGTCGTGACAATATCGATAGATTTCTGACTGCTTCCGAACAAGGCGTTAACGAGCCTGGCTAGCGGAAACTCCTCTTGAGATCGAAGTGCTTTCAAAAACAGGATACGGTCCGCATCATTTATACAGTTCCACGTATGCTTTACGATGCTCTGTGTGAGAGATGCGGGAAGAGCTTTTCCGGTTAGCGCTTGTTCAAGGTGCTCGCCAGCAGCAAATGCTTCCGTAACAGACTTCCAACCCGTCTCCTCTTCAGCCCCGTCTGGAACAACCCTTTCCAGAAGGTAGTGTTTCAGATCATTCATACTCGGCAGCCCGTGCGGCGCAGATGCGCCGCTTCCCAAGACTACTACTGGATTACTAGCGAAACCAGCTTGAGCCAGCTTTGCGACATGTTCTTCGGGCAAGGAGCGACTCAGGCTGGAGGGTGTTATGTTAGTCTAATCGTTAGGATTGCAAGCGCAAGGTTGTTCTTGGGTTTACTCGGGAATGGCAATGTATTCTTCAGAAATAATTGTTGGCGCTACGGTGTAATGAGCCGCGAACTTGGGTTTAATCGAAATTGAGTGGGGCACAGCCATGGAAATTACCAAGGCAGACCAAATACGAGCGCTTGCGGCGGACGGCTTGGAAGTCGCTGAGATCGCCCGGCGTCTCGGAATAAGATACCAGCATGCGTATAACGTCCTGACTGGAGGAAACCGGCCCGCTTCGCTCTCTGACGTTGTTGTCCCTGTGCATGTTGCTTCGAAACCTTTCAAGTCGCCATTGCCCGTAGACACCTTGATCGCCGGAGGGTTCACGCTTGCAAGCCGGTGGGTTTTGTCCGCTGACGGCGATCTTGTCCTTGATATGCCAGTGCCAAAGGCCGTCGGGGTGTATTCTTTCGTGAAAGACGGCTTTGCAATCTATGTTGGCGTGGCGACCGTCGGAATACACAAGCGGCTTTATACGTATGGCAAGCCAGGCGGGTCACAGCGGACAAACATTCGCCTGAACGGTTTCCTTAAAGAAGAGCTGAGCCAGTCCAGATCGATTGATATTTACGTCGCAACGCCGCCTGACTTGGAATGGAATGGCCTGCCGGTCCATGGTGCTGCTGGGTTGGAGCTTGGATTAATCAGCAAATACATGCTGCCGTGGAATATGCGGAGTGCACGCTAGCAGATGGTCACCCAGACTGATGCGATCAAAGCTTCGGATCGAGACATGGCGGGAGGCTTCCATCGTGAAACCACCGGCATTCGAAAAACGGAGGTGACTTGTGACGAGCGTTCAATTCACTAACGGAGGCTTGCAGTCATTCCGTGCATTCTATTGAAGTTGTCTGCTATATTCGGCCGGGGATAAAAGCGGGGCGACTATGAAACTGACGACTAGGATCAGGCGATATTTCATGTGGCGGGTGTGTGACATTTCCCTTCGCAATATTGCGCCGAACGTATTCACGACATCGCGGCCTAAGAGCCTGCAGAACAATTTCTATAGCCTCTACTTTATCGACCGCGACGGGATTACACGGTTCCTTGCAAGTGAAATGCGGCCTGAAGGGGTGTCGGGGAAATGGTCGACCAGCGCGGCAAATTTTCACGCCAATGCTGAATGCTCGGTGCCTTACGAAGCGTTCGATCATTTCGTTGTAGATATCCATTATCACTATCGCGGGTGGACCTTCTACACTCGTGGCGTCCCGATGTTCGCACTGCAATATGTGATCAGTTATCCGTTTCTGAGGATTTACACTGAGCGCATGATTCAGGCTCTATTCAATCTGCGCCCGCTTGCCCGTCGCGACCGAATGAAAGTCCTTTCGTATATTCTTAGGCAGACGATCAAAGACCCTAAATTTCATGCACACTCCACCAGCGTTTTGACGCATTTTTATTCGGCGCGGTGGGTCCTCCGAAAAGACCATCTTGAGCTAATGACCTATTACGGTTTGTTGCTCGACTCACTGAAACATACTGGCGATCTCGCGGCGGGCGATCACGGCGGATATTTGATGAAGCCGCAAGCATTAAACACAATCGCTGCTTTCCAGCGCGAAGAACGCCGTCATCGCGACAACTACAAAATCCAGCGAGGTATTTTTGGCTTAACGGTCGTCCTGACGCTTGTTGGCATAGCTCAAGCGGTGACTGGCGGCTATCAAATGTGGGCAACCTACAACAAGCCGCCCGCGATCTCTGATCGCAGTAAGGGTCAATGACACGCATCGGAGCCAGCATAGCGCCGAACATGAGCCCAAGATGGATGACTTTCCATGGGCCAGTCGACAGTTCCTGCTGGTCTGCTCTGCTTTATTGAACGGCGGTAGAGACGATGAGGCTGAACATGCACCTACAGCGTTCGCAGAGGCTGCAAATGATGCGTTTTTTTTGTTCTGCCCAATAAAATATCGACCTGTTTTGAAGAGGCGGCTTCACTGCTATTGAGGAACGATGAAGTCAGACAACCCGCCGATAAAACATCATTACATTCCGGCCTTCTATTTGAGCCGTTGGGCAGATTCGGGCAAGGTGCTTGAGTACGCCAAGGTGTATGGCGGAAAGGTCGTTTCCAAAGGAAAGGCGCCAGAGGCTACAGGCTTTCAAGAACGCCTGTATGAAATGAAAGGGCACGACCCAGACACAGCCCAGCAATTCGAGGAAAAGTATTTTAAGCCGGTGGACACGATGGCGGCGGATGCGCTTGAACTGCTCTACAGGCATGGCCACGCTGCGCCCTGGACTGCTAAAAGCAGAACGGCATGGACAAGGTTCATGTTGTCGCTTCTGCTCCGCTGTCCCGAAGACATACAGGCATTTCGGGACTGGTGGCATGAAGATTTTGGCCGCACTACCGCCAAGGTCGAAAGCGATTATCAATCAAAGCGAAAGCCGAACGATCCAGGGACATTCTCCAAATATCTGGTCGGGCAGCCTATGGCAGTAAAAGAGGCGTATATGTTCAAGACCTTGAACACGCTGCTTGAGCATGACAGCGTAGGAACGCTCATCAACGAAATGCAATGGCGGATTTTGGAAACATCTGCCTCGGCCCCGCTGCTCCTGACGTCTGATCGTCCCGTTATCCGCACCGCAAGCCTTAGAGGCGAGCGCGGCCATATCGCCTTACCGATTGGCCCCAGACTGCTTTTCATAGCCTCGCATGACACCCGCTTTTTGGATGAGCTACTGCGAGCCGATCAAACAACGCTGGTGAAGGAAATAAATCTGCAGGTCGTTGAGGGCGCGGTGAGGTTCGTCTTTTCGAAAGACGGAAGTCAGACCCGCTTTATCGTGAACCGGTTCGGCAACTCCCCGCAAACGCGGCTTATGGAACAGATCATCTGTCGTCGGCGGGCTTCTGACAATGCTGATTGTTAGCATTGGCCGACTATGCAAAACCTCGTTGTGTGCTTACCTACGTAACGCAATCAAACAGGGGTTAAAAAGAAACTGCTTGAGGCCTATTACATTGATAAAGACCGCCATTGATGAAGCGGCAAATGATATGAAAGATGGCGCGTCGCTGTTGACTGTGGGTGCTGCGGGCCTTGTGTCTCAAGGCGACAAAGGAATAAGCGGCGCACTCGATGAAACCTGGTCATCGACGGTCGGTCCTGTCGAACTGCGCGTAAATCACGCTTGGCACGACACGTCCAAAAGCATCGCGGTTCGTTCTGATCGAACACGAGTAAGACTTGGTTTGGTCAAAGATGGCAAGCAGATTGATAGCTAGACAAACGGCTATCAATTATAGGAGGTGGGCTTATGAAACTGCATGATTTAGTCGCACTGGCGGTAGACGGGGTGATTTCCCCCGAAGACGCAGCCGAACTCAATCGCGATCTGGCAAGCAAAACGCTATCCGATATCGCTCCTGAAGAAAGGCAAAACGTGCTGGATTACCTCCTATCGGCAATGCGCCATGATTCTGTTGATCATGATCTTCGCGGCAAAATTGACGCGCTGATTATCGAACTTCAAGGGCGATGACGGCGTGATTTCCAAAGCATCTACACGCCGTTTTCTAAGTCATTATCAGTAAGGCGCTCGGAAATAGGGCCAAGACGCAATCATATGGGTTTGGGACGTTAGAGCGAATACTTCCGTAAGCAAATGATCGCCCGCTGGTTGCAAGGACATTGAATCGCGCCTACATCGAGACGATCTGTTGGTAAAAATTGGGGGGAATATGAAGATATTTGAAGCGATTGAAACGATCAAGGCGGCGATAGACAATTCGTCTGAACAAAAAAGCGATGGCCCTTGGGCAAATGCCGTAGAGGCTGCGGGCCTAGTTGCCCAAAACAAACCGTCTGATGTTTCGCGCACTGATGAGGATTATGTGAGGGCTTTCGGCACGGTAGAGCTGCGCGTAAATCACACATGCCGCGACACTTCTAAGACGTTTCAAATGCGTCCTGACGTAACGGTAATTAAGCTTGAACTCGTCCAAAACGGCAAGGTGATCGATAGCTACGCCAACGGGTATCAAAGCTAAGGACGAAGGGGTGCCATGCGAATTACTCTGGACACCAACCTCTCTGACCGCGAGACTTATCTTATCGGCTCTATAGTCTCGCAATGGGGATTTTTAGAAGCCGATATTTTCGAGCAAACGCTCGTTGCGATGAGTGGTAATGTGGAGCCTTTTCCACCGGCGATGAACAACACGAATTTCGGCCTCGTCTTACCCCTATGGGTTAAATGGGTTGTCGAGCCGAGAGACGATGAAAGGCGATCCGTTCTTATGGCGCAATATGCGAGCATAATTGCGCTAAACGAATTTCGGCAAGCCCTTGTTCATTCTCGATGGGAATGGACCCCTGACAAGCGAGATAAAATTGTCGCTGTCAGGGCTAAAAAAAAGGAACTTATCAGGACGATTTTCACCGTCGATGATCTAATCGACATGGCCTCAAGGATTGGGGAGATTCGTTATCTAATCCGATTTCCAAGCTCACAAGATCGTGCTGACGAGGTGGCAGATGACCGTACTCGCGTCAGTCGCAAGGGCTGGGAAATGATACTTGGGCCATCTTCTTCTGCTGATCCGAATGGCGGAACTTTGTAAACGGCTAGTCTGCTCGCGCACAGACTACGGTAAAATCTAATAGCCTCGTTTTGTAGCGGCGTCATTTTGGCGTTGAGCCGACCAGGTGCGCCTACGGCGAACCAGAAAGGAGTGAGCGGCTCTTTCGTGCAATAGTTTACGAGCAACAATTATATCGCGTCTGCATCGGCTCACATCCGAGGCCGAGTATGGATGGCGCTTGCGATCTACGCCATCATTAAACATAGACGTCACCAAATTCAGGCTCAGTCGCCGCATCAGGCCAAAGACTTTCCAGCAAATCACCCTCAAGCCG
Organism: Agrobacterium sp. DSM 25558; assembly: GCF_900100825.1. Lineage (NCBI taxonomy): Bacteria > Pseudomonadati > Pseudomonadota > Alphaproteobacteria > Hyphomicrobiales > Rhizobiaceae > Agrobacterium > Agrobacterium sp. DSM 25558. The sequence continues at coordinate 19,825 of NZ_FMUD01000032.1, forward strand.
TCTTTTCTCCACCAGCGTGGTCGCGAAGACGGCGAGTGTGCTGAGTAGTCCGTCGAGCATCCCCCGGGCGCGATTAAGTTCTGTTTCCAGGATTTGGTTGACCTCGTCGGCCAGACGCTGATCCTTCCAAAGTTCCATAGGGTTGTGGATGTCGATGGAATTTTCGAGGAAATACGGTGCAGAGCCGAACCCCCGCTTTGTCACCATTTCAATGGCCAACATAGTCGCTGTCGCGAAATCACTGTCTTTACCGCCAGAGGCGAGTGTAGATGGCGTCTTGTACCACAGTTCCTCGGCGGCAGCACCTGCCAGATTGAAAGCGACAAGCTTCATCATATCCCATTTTGTGGTGATCGGACGGCTATGAAACTTCGTGACAGTAATGCCGTGGGCATCGATTTCCGATGCGAATGTGTTGACATTATCAAACACTTCGACCCGCTGGATATCGCCGAGGTTGAAAGCATGTCCCACGAGCGCATGCCCAGCTTCATGCACAGCAATCTTAAACAGCTGTTCAAACGTCAATGGCTGTGGGGTTTCGATAACTCGGCTAAGATCACCGATCACCACTGATCTGCCCGCCTTGCGAGCGCTCCGCCGAGCGTCGCGGCACAAGCGCTCAAGGTCCGCGCCGCTCTTTCCTGGTAGGCGGTCTGCGATTTTCTTTAGTGCTGGCTCACTCGCGAGTGTTGGCAGGTGAAACGCGAGGATGCCCGCCCGCGCATTTGCGTCCGGCAAAGGAAATTCGACATGCTTTTCCAACCGACCACTCCTCAATATTCCAGCATCGATCATCTGCGGGTAGTTGCAGGCACCCACCACGATCACTCCCTCTCGGCTTTCGATACCGTCAAGGCACTCCAAGAGCGCGTTGACGACGGTCGTAGAGTAAGTCTGATGTCGCGAGGGGAAATTTGATCTGTCACCTATTGCATCAATCTCATCGATAAACAGCAAGGCGGGCGCATTTTCCTTGGCAGCATCAAAAGCGGTGAACATTGCCTTCAGCATGTCGCCCAAATCGCCGTCTTTGAAGCTTTGCCACTTTGCTACCGATGTCGCCTCAAGATGTATTCCGCATTCTGCTGCGAGTGCCGCCGCGAACCTCGTTTTTCCTGTTCCCGGCGGTCCATACAACAAGCATCCTTTGTCAATCTCCGACCAAGGCAATCGCCCATCTTGCCAATCTCGAAGCTCTTTCTTTAATTCCTGCGCCCAAACGCCCGCCTCACCAAAACCTTGTGAGAGGTTCAAGTGCTCGGCTGGCTTGGTCGCGTCCTGATCGCGCTCTTTAATAAGTCTGTCAGCTGCGCGAGAAGCCGGTTGTCTGCGTCGGAAGATCGCTTCCATCCGTTCCGCTGGTTGTCGCAAAATCACCTCGACCTGATCATTTGAAAGTGCACCACAGCCTCGCAGCTTACTGAGCGCAGAGACGTGCCGGGCCGTCGCTAAGTCAAGTCGATCTGTGATCGTGGCCGCCAGTTCCAGGTCCTCATGAACGGCAGAGCCGTCTCGGGCGAATACGATCAGCTTGTCCGAAGCAAGCAATTGAGCTGCATCAATTTCCCATCCTCTTTTATGTTTGGTTGTTGGATGAATGCAGATGTTAATTCGCTTATCATCCCCAAAGACCAATTTTGCAGCGGTTTCAACTTTCTCGGGATGCCATTGTGAAGGAACCAAAACTAATGCAACGCATGACGGTCGGGCAATTTCCGCAAGGTTGCGTCGAACGAACTGAACCAGTGCACAGTAAGCTAGAAAGTCCTGCGGAGATTTGTTTGCGATTGCCGTATTGTTTCGCTTCAAGTTGAAAAAGCTTCCCGTTCGGACAAGCTTCAGGCCATGCGAGGCGTTTTGAAGTTTGGCGATGTAGCGATCAAGATTTTCGGTAAGTGCCTTGTCCATCTCAGTTACCCTCACACACTGTTAGAGAAGACCCTGGTCGAAATGGTACCAGCGGCTGAGCGTCCTGCCCAACTGCCGCTTCCGATCCAAGTAAAAGAGTTCGCTAGTTGCTCCTGGGCCGTCTTTGATAGTGGGGTGCCCAATCATTTCTCCGACAAGGCAAGGCGCGGCTCGGTGCGTCAGCATGCAGTTACGGATAATGACTGCCTCGTTGGGACCGGCGTACCCGCCTGGGGATGCAAGAGTCTCAAGATCAGCGAGCAGCGACTGAAGTCGAGGTATGATCACGCTCGCTGGAGTTCCAAGCCATTTATCCATTGGATAAGTCCTTTGATTCGGTTTCGGTAAAAGTCTTCGACAATCAAAAAAGCTGATTCGTGACTCAAAATCGAAGGAAAATGACGCAAAAAGTATGAATATGACGCATGGAGAATAATGTTGACATTTTTCCTTAGGCGGATTTTTTCAGCTCATGAACCATGTCATTCCTTTGCTGCGAGCTGCGCGTTTTTTGCTTGGGTCGAGCCAAGCAGAAATCGGAGCAGCGCTTGCAATCAAGGCGAAAACGATCCAGCTAATTGAGGGCGGCAAGTACAAACTTTTGCCGCGCGAAGTCTGGATTCTGCATGGACATTACCAGGAGACAGGGATCGAGTTCACTCAGCCGAGCAATGGGTGTGGGCACGGAGTGCGTTGGCGCAAGGCCGGGATCGTACTCGAAGGAAAAGACCCCGATCATTTTGGCGGAGGACTAATCAGAGCTGCGCGTGGCCTTGCTGATATCAGTCAAAGAGAGTTGGCAATGGTGGCTGCCGTCGATCCAAGCTTTGTCGCACGTTTGGAAAAAAACCGTTATGGGGCTGTCAATCAAGACGCCCTTGCTAAACTTGTATCAGGACTTCTCACCTACAACGTCGAAATGATGTCCGGTACAACTACCCATGGCGCTGGCGTTCGTTGGGTTATTGATCCGAAACATCCTGTTGTTAGCGAGCCTGCGAGTGATCACAACGAAAGTTAAACTCGACCAAGTTCTCGGATTTCTCGTTTCATTGTTGGATCGAAAGCTTTACGGGCCTATCAGCTAACTAAATTTTGGTAGAATGCCACCCGGTTATAGAGAGCTTTTTAAAAGCGATTGAGTAAGCCTTTGACCGATTAGTCCTTGTGAACGTACAACGGAGCAATGACCATTGCTTTTGACCTGTGAACACTACGATCCCATATAAGGTTCGAATCCCGCCGCTCCGACCATTTTTCTGAGGTATCCCCCATACCTCTGTTTCCTAATTTTATTGAAAATAAGAACGCGGATGCGGTCTTCACCGGTCAATCCGCATGTTCGTGCGGATTACCAAGGTTCAGATGATCTGCGCCGGTAGGCTCACCATACTGCCGATGGTCTTGGCGCTCTCTATATCTTCCCAGGTTCTGTCCATTGCGTAGGCTGATGACAGATAGGGGATGCCAAGGTGACCGAAGCGTATGGAGAGTTGGCGCTCGGCGGTGTCCTCATCCATCCCGGCGACGCGATTGACGTAGATGGCTGCGGCGAGGCCTGTGCGGTCTGCGCCGGACTTGCAGTGGAGGAGAATGGGTTTTGGTGCGTCACGCATGATCTGGATGAGTTGCGCCACACGTCCCAGATTAAGCTGCTTGTAAGCCGACATGCCAAAATCGACATGCTGTACGCCTAGCTTTTCGGCTGTCTCAGTCTCGTTTCGGTACCACGCAGACTTTCCGTTTTCGCCTCGCAAGTTGATGATGGTCTTGATGCCGTTCGCCTGCACGTAGTCAGCCAGTTGCTTTCCCGTCAGTTGACTGGAGCGGTACAACTGGCCGGCGATGACCTCATGGAAGTTTCCGGAGAGCTGGAGGACGCCGAAATAGATCAGAAAGATCAAAGGGGCGGCGGCCATTGGCAAAACACCCCGAAACAAAATACTGCGCATCATCATATTTCCTGTTTGTCTGACAGGAAAATGGAGGTGAATGCTGACACTAGGCTGAATGGCATAAAACTGTGCAGTCAACGCTGACTGACGACGGCAAGCCAGACGCGACATGATGGGCAGCTTGATCTACCCTGGGCTGTTTTTGAAGCAGTTTGAACAATTATTACGCAAAATCATCGCCATGATCTTGCCGTATTTCATTCGGCGTGCTTCTATACATTTGCCCTGACTGGAGGGGTAAAAGGTTGAGACCCGCCATCTGCTGGTGGGACAGCGGCGGGTCTCCCATTTTTTTCCATCATAATTGCGTATCTGGCTTCGGCCATGTGAAGTAGTGGAATTTGTTTGCCACAGCTCCGAAGAATGCGCTCTCGCCTGTGATGAGATCTACGTAGCTGCCATCTGCGTCCTTGGCATAGGACAGGCCGTCCTTACGCTTAACATGCTGCTTCAGGAATTGGCTCCAGCCGACGGCCTCGATTTTGCTGCTCAGGATTTTCGCGGGTAGTGCTGTGGAGACATCCCACGCTGAAATCACGACACCTCCAATCGGATCAAAGACTTTCAGCGTGCCCAGGCTGAGGGCCTGCGACATTGCTTTGCCCTGCGCCGAACTGGTTGGGTCAGCGGATAACTCTGCCAGCCATTCCTTCAATGTCTCCATCAACGCCAGAGTTGCGGCGTCGCCATTGGCGTCAGCTGCGGGTGTGGGTTGAACAAGCGACAGAGTCGGCCGTTTCTCAGCCAGTGATGGTATATCTGGTTCAGGCAGTAGTGGATGCAGGCTTTGTGAAAGATCGAACGGCTCGCAGTCCGGGCGCTCTCGTGTCGCTGCTTGGTGCTTCTCAATAGCTTTTAACGCGAGCTCTGTGGACAGAAGCTGTACGTGAGAAACGAGTCTCGAGACCATCGCCGACGATTTCCTGATTCTAAGGCATGTCGCATTTCATCTGCGCCACGACATTCGCTTAGTTAAGCGAGCATTCTCTGTTGATCTCTTCTCATAAAAAGACCGGTTTTTGTCATGTAAAAAAACTGACACAAACCGGTCTAGATTTCTCAACCTGCGCGAAGCTTGAGTTGATCAATTCTCCTGGACGGAAACACCGTTGGGGCCGATATTCATTTCAATGCCCTTAGGCTTGCTTTCTTCGTGCCAGACATAGGCACCAAGGCCTGCGACGGCGATGATCAATGCACCGATGATGAGATAGAGATTGTTTGACTGCGTCATGGAAGTCCCCTGTTTAAAAATCCGCAGCAGCCAAACGCATGAAATCGCAAGAGGTTCCGTGTCGCTTTAGTAGGCATTCTCGGATTTCAGCAGGCGGATCGGGGTCAGGACCAGAATTTTCAGATCGAGCCAGAGAGACCAGTTCTCAATATAGTAGAGGTCATGGGCCGTGCGGTTTTTGATCTTGTCGCCATGGTCGATTTCGCCGCGCCATCCGTTGATCTGGGCCCATCCGGTCACGCCGGGTTTAACCTTGTGACGTGCAAAATAATGCTCGACGACCTCGGTATATTTCAGATCTCCTGTCTGAGCATGCACGGCATGTGGGCGAGGACCGACTAAAGAGAGGTCTCCCGCAAGCACGTTGAACAGTTGCGGCAACTCATCGATAGACGACTTCCGCAGAAACCGGCCAACCGGTGTCACGCGAGGATCGTTTTTCGTAACGGCTTTCTTGGCGGTCGGGTCGCTCAACTCCGTGTACATCGAACGAAACTTCCAGACATTGATCGTTTCGTTGTTGAAGCCGTGGCGTTTCTGCTTGAAGAGAATCGGTCCCTTGGAGGTGCTCTTCACAGCGATGCCCGCGCCGAGCATGATCGGCCAGAGCAGGGCGATGCATATCACGCTGAACACAACGTCGAAGACCCGCTTCGCGACCGAATCCCAGTCCCGCAAAGGCTTGTCCATGACATCGAGCATCGGTACGCTACCGATGTGAGAATAGGAGCGGGGACGGAAACGCAGCTTATTGGCATGAGCGGCGATTCGGATATCGACAGGAAGCACCCAGAGCTGGCGAATAAGCTCCAATATGCGCGCCTCGGCGCTCATGGGAATGGAGATGATCAACATATCCAGCTTGGTCAGGCGGGCGAATTCTACAAGTTCTGCGAAGGTGCCCAGTTTCGGATAGCCGGCAACCACCTCTGGAGAGCGTGCGCTTTTACGGTCGTCGAAAATGCCGCAGATGCGTATGTCGTTGTCATCGTGCTCGAGCGAACGGATCAGATCCTTTGCTGCCTGGCCGCCGCCGACGATGACCGCGCGACGTTCCATCACGCCGTTGCGGCCCCAGTGGCGCATCATCAGTTCAACGATAATCCGCTCTATCAGCAGGAAAACGATGCTGGCACCATACCAGAGCCCCAAGGTCCGCCACGAATAGCTGTCTTCAGGTAGCAATGCCGCGGTGAGAAGAACGGTGAGGACAAAAGACGCCAGCAGCGAAGCCTGGATTCGAGGCATCGACGCCATGGAACGGCGAAGGGTAGGGAGCTGATAGGTATCTGTGATTTGCAGCAGAATGGAGCAGAAGATGCTGTTGCAGAAGCAGATTGCCAGCAGCGCCACGCGCGACCCAAAGGCATCCGGCACTTCCAGAGCGTTGATGAGGATGCCAAGAATGGTCAAAATGACGAAGTCGAAAAGTCGTAACTGGCCAATGACGATGTTGGGCGAATGGCTGGTTGCGCGCAGCTGGTTGGCGACTTGAAGTGCCAAAGGGTTGAGCGTAACGGGCTCACGCTTCTTGGCATTGCTGTCCTCGATATTGCGGGAAAGCTTTTTGCGCAAAGCGTCCAGATCGATAGGGGTGCTGTCGCCTCCGGCCTTACTCATTCTGTGTTTCCGCGGTCTTCATGCAGGTGAGCATACAAAAAACTTACTAAGAAACGCTTAGGCCAAGAGACGCAAAGCGTCTCTTTTAATGCCAGCATGTCGTGTATATATGTCTTTTCTAAAACTCACAATGGCCGTTTTTTTTACAATTTGCAGATGTCGGACATTTCACAGATAGGGGCGGGATACGCAATACTTGTTTACCCGCAGCCATGAGCAATTTGAAAGCCGTGTTCCATTGAACCGCGATGCTTTCAGACCGCAAACTTTATGTAGAATCCTTTTGGGTTGAGCCGCCTATATCAGGGCGAGGGATGATGTTGCGGTTTAGAAGAAGCGTTCACGGACATAGATCGTGTCACCCGCAATGACCGGTGCCGATATGATGACTCTGCCGGTCAGCACATTGGCGTTGATCTTTCGAGTGATGTCCACATCGCGCTGATTGGCCCGAGATGTGAAGCCGCCTGCAATAGCGATGGCATTTTGCGCCGTCATGCCTGGCACATAGGAATATTGACCGGGTCTGCCGACTTCACCCATGACGAACACGGGACGGTAGCGATCGATCTCGATCGTCACGTCTGGATTCTTGAGGAAGCCCTGGCGCAGCTTCTGTGCAATGCCTGATTCCAACTGGGCAACGGTCTTGCCGCGCGCCGCCACCTGCCCGACGAGCGGGAAGGCGACATAGCCAGCCTGATCGATCGTATATGTATTGGTCAGGCCGGTCTGATCGAAAACATTGACGCGCAGACGGTCTCCGCTATCGAGCCGATAGGGCTGAAGCGCTGCTTCGTTGAAGGTGCGGGGAGCGGGCTTGTAAGCCGAACAGCCTCCGAGCAACGTCGCGAGAGCAACGAGGAGTATGGATATCAAACGTGGGGCAGCGAACGTCATCCGCAATCATGCTCCAAAGACATTTATTCATTCGGTTATCAGGCCTTCATGGTTAATGCCCGGTAAACAAAAGAATTTTCGAAGTTGCTTTCATACGTTTTCGCATCGGCCGGTCTAGAGTTTAACGCTTGCGTTACCTCAGAGACGTAAAGTCATCACCAATACTGGTGTTGTCACTATCCAATGAAACAGAGAAAAAAAGTGAACAAAAACGCTCCTTACGCAGATGATTTCGATGAAGCGACAGAAGAGCGCTTCAGCCTTTCTGTAAACGGCGTCGCGGATTTTCTCTCCATGCGCGGTGCAAAACCGACCGTGGCTTTGCTTTCACCCAGTGGCGATGACGGATCGACGGCAAGCGTCATGCTGGCAAGGTCTATTGCTGAACTCGGCAGGTCTGTTGTGGTGGTCGACATGACCTCCTCAGGGTACCCCACGCAGTTGATGGCACAGGAGGCCGGACTTGCAGGTGTTTCGGATCTGCTCTTCGGCGAAACACCTTTTGGCGAAACCATCCATCACGATCGGCTTTCCAATGCCCACATCGTGCCGCAGGGCACGGCGCAGCCTCTGCACACCATGCGAATCATCGAACGGCTGACGATGGTCTTGCATGCGCTCGCGGATACCTATGACACCGTTCTTCTGGAGTTTGGTTCGGCAGATATCGAAGGCGTAACGAAATTGTTGAAATATATCGACGCCGAAATCGTTTTGTCGCTGCCGGATGGAGATAACCCGCTGGCGAGTGAAACCCTGCTAGAGCTTCGTGCGCTCGGCTATGCCGACGTCGTCATGATGAGCGAATCATATTCGGGCGATCGAACCGCCGCCTGACGGTTATTTCTGCTGTTTAGGGCCTGCCATCCATTTGATCACGAGCATGGCGGGCAAAATCCACAGCAGACCGGAGCCAACAAAATAAACCAGATGCACCCACCATGGCTGCGCAGCAAGGGCAGCCGATGCGAAGCTGGTCGCAACCACCGCGTAAACCACCACCAGGCAGATGATGATGATGGTGCCGATGAATGATTTGAGGCGCGTGGGCATGCCGTTTTCCGTCTGCTGAAGTGATCGGGACATTATACAGGCGCGACCCAATGCCGCAAAGCTTTATGCTGGAGGGAGGGGCTCTGAGGGCTTGTTTTGCACGATGCGTTGTTGCAAACCATCGCAAAGACTTGTGGAGTGTCAAGAATGCAGGCGAACACGGTGGCTACGGCTGAAACCTCTGTCGAGCAGCGCCGGGTTGCGGCGTTGGCAAAGCAGGAAAAAGACCGTCGCCTTTTGCGCATCTGGCTGCGCGTCGTGCTGTTTACTCTGTTCTGTCTCGTGCTTGTGGGTGGCGCGACCCGGCTGACGGAATCCGGCCTTTCGATTACCGAATGGAAGCCGATCCACGGTGCCATTCCGCCGCTTTCCGTTGCCGAATGGGAAGAGGAATTCCAGCTTTACAAGCGCATTCCGCAATATCAGGAAATCAACAAGGGCATGTCGCTGAGTGAGTTCAAGACCATCTTCTGGTGGGAATGGGCGCACCGCTTGCTTGCGCGCGCCATCGGCCTGATTTTTGCGCTGCCGCTGGCCTATTTCTGGCTGACGGGGCGCGTTGAAAAGCGCTTGAGGCTCCCGCTGGTCGGCCTGCTCGCGCTTGGCGGCTTTCAAGGCTTTGTTGGCTGGTGGATGGTGTCATCCGGCCTTGTCAACCGCACGGATGTGTCGCAGTACCGCCTGGCCACCCATCTGACCATCGCCTGCCTGATCTTTGCCGGATGCATGTGGATTTTGCGCGGCCTGTCGCTCCACTCCCCGCAGGCTGCGAACGAGCAGCGGGGCAGGGGCTTTGCTGCACTGCTGGCCTGCCTCTGTCTATTCCAGATCTATCTCGGCGCACTCGTGGCTGGCCTGAATGCCGGACTTTCCTACAACACCTGGCCACTGATGGATGGCTCCCTCGTGCCGGGCGACCTTTTCCTCCAGCAACCCTGGTGGATCAACATTTTCGAAAATCCAAAGACCGTTCAGTTCATCCATCGGCTCGGTGCCTACATACTGTTTGCCGCAACGCTGTGGAACATGGTTCACCTGACCCGCACCCTACCCAACACCCCCCACGCCCGCCGCTCTGTGCTGTTCTTCGTGCTGGTCTGCATTCAGGCGGGGCTTGGCATAACCACACTGCTCACACACGTCGATATACACATCGCACTGGCGCATCAGGGCATGGCCCTGCTGGTTCTAGCCTTCGCCATCGCGCACTGGCGCGGTTTCGTTGGAGAGTATCCTGCGGCTGTTCAGGACTGATTTCGAATGATCTGAACCGACCGCCCCTCGGTTTCTTGGTCGCGAAGGCACGAACATGAATCTGATCGAAGAACGAGTGGCAATGGCGAGAGCGGGAAAGAACCCCTTCGTCATTTCGCGGATGCCGTCCGGATGGCTTGTGATAGGAGACGTCCAGCCTCTGCCTGGCTACTGTCTCTTGCTCGCAGATCCCGTGGTATCGAGCCTCAATGCTCTCACCCAGCAGGAACGAAGTGCATTTCTCAGCGATATGGCCTTGGCTGGCGACGCGTTACTCGATGTGACGAATTGCACGAGAGTGAATTATGAGATTTGGGGAAACTCCGAGCCTGCACTGCATGCGCACATCATGCCGCGTTACGAATCCGAGGCCGAAGAAAAGCGTCGTTTACCAGCGTGTATGGGTTACTCTTGGAGCGATGCACCGAAATCTTCCGGGGATGACACACTGGCTTTGATGGGGAAGTTAAGGGCGTTTTTCGTGGACTGACCTTGATAGCGCCTAGCAGTTTTTCCCATCTAGTGATCGAGTAGTCTTTAAATAAGGCTGGCTGCCACGTTGAAAAAAGCCAGTCTCTCACGGGCGTTATCGTTGGTGAGGGCCGTGCCTCCGTCTTCTAGCGACCAGCAAATAGACACACCGGTATGGGCGAGCGCATAGCGCAGTATTTTTTCTTCATGACAGCCGAGAACATCTGCAAACAGCGAAACCAGTGTCGCAATGCGGGCAGGGTTGATGATGTCGTCAAATGCACCCAGCGGATTGCCGAAAACATTTGCGACGTCATAAGCAGCATCACCCAACAGGCCTTGCGGGTCGATGGCCAGCCAGCCGCGATCGTGACTAAAAATGATGTTGTCGTGATGAAGGTCGCCATGCAGAGGCCGTACACTCGCCTGGTTCGAAAGCAGATATTCGGCAATGCTGGCGGCGTGACGCAACACAGGCGATAACTCCTCGTTCGTCTCATGCAAAGCCCGATGGAACAGGGCCTCGAAATGTTTCCGAAGAGGCGTCAATTCAGGTGTTGGGCAAGGGCGATCTGAATGAAGCTTTTTGAGCGTATCAACGATGATGGCATTGCTGGACATTTCGCCATGGAGGACCCGGTACTCCCGTAAGGTCATATCACCTGCATCTTCCAAAAGGCAAATATAGTCGACGCGGTCGATCAATCGAACCGCTCCATATCCATCGCACCACTCCAAAAACGCCATGCCCGGTAGCTCACCCATGCCCTTTGGTTTCAAGGCTTTGACGATAGCGCTGGATCTATCGGCGAGAGTGACGCGGTAGACAAGACTCTTGGGCGTATCTGCAATAAGAAAGGCGGAGGAGATGCTCCACCGCCTTGCGAGTTCAGCTGGAATAGATGTCTGTGCCAGATTTTCGGTCATGCCGAGAGCATGAGTTCCATATTCTGGACTGCGGCACCCGACGCGCCTTTGCCGAGATTATCCAGCAAGGCGACGAGGTTGACGTGTTCGCCATTTCCGAACACGAAGAGCTTCATCGTGTCCTGATTGGCCAGTTCTTCAGCGTCGATCCGTGAGAGCGACTTGCTGTCTTCAAGCGAAACGACCTGAACGATGTTCTGCCCGGCGTAATGCTCGACCAGCGCGGCGTGAATGGTCTCGACTGTAGCGCCTTCCTTCAGGTCGGCAAGGAACAGCGGGACCTGGACGATCATGCCCTGCGGGAATCGGCCAACCGATGGCGAGAACAGGGGCGAGCGGTCGAGCTGGCCGTGGATTTTCATTTCCGGCACATGTTTGTGCTTCAGCGTCAGGCCGTAGAGAAAATTATTGGCGCTGATGGCATCATCGCGTCTCTGGTCTTCCATTTGCGCAATCATCTGCTTGCCACCGCCCGTGTAGCCGGAAACGGCGTTTACGCTGACCGGATAACCATCCGGCAGAATGCCAGCCACGCGCAGAGGGCGGATAAGACCGATGGCACCGGTGGGGTAGCATCCTGGATTCGCGACAAAGCGGGCGGAACGTATCTTCTCGGCCTGCGCCTTGTCCATTTCTGCAAAGCCGTATGCCCAATCCTGATGGATCCGATAAGCCGTGGAGGTATCGATGATGCGAACCTTGTTGTTGCCGGAGACCATGGTCACGGCTTCCTTGGAGGCATCATCCGGCAGGCACAGGATAGAGATGTCCGCATTGTTGAGCATATCTTCCCGCATGGCCGCATTGCGGCGCTCAGCCTCGGGAATGGACAGCAGTTCAATATCGCGGCGGTCGGCAAGGCGGGTGCGGATTTGCAAGCCTGTAGTGCCGTGTTCGCCATCGATGAAGATTTTTGCTGTCATGTCCTTGTCCTGAATTATCAAGTGTTTACGGGAATATGCGGAATCATTTTGCCACGCGTCTGAATCAATCTCTCAACTTGCTCTCACAAGCTGTTTAGCGCGCAGGCAAAGCATATACATTGCTACGGTTGCTCCGGCAATGGCGCTAATATCGGCACGGTCATAGGCGGCCCCCACCTTCACAATGTCAGAGCCACGAATATATCCAGTGGTCCTAGCGCGTTCCGATGCTGGCTCGACTTTAACAAAGTACGATGACGTTCTTATCGGTTGGATCGTGTTTTTGCAGCGGCAAAGGCGGTATTGATGCTGCCCCTCATGCGCGATCAGCAATTTCTTGCATCTATCGCTTGTGGATAATATTGCGTGCAATATTTACTCTGTGGTTGAGTATATTTATCACTTTAGAATTATTCATATTGAAGATGGATTTTTATGAAGTACCGATCCGAGATCGATGGTCTGCGCGGCATTTCCGTACTGGCAGTTATATTAGCGCACGCAAATTTCTCGATATTCGGTGGCGGATTTATTGGCGTCGACGTATTTTTTGTCATCAGCGGCTATTTGATCACGAGCATTATACTGAGCGAATACAAAGAAAACGAATTTTCTTTAATACGGTTTTATGAACGGCGGGCCAAACGCATATTGCCGGCTCTGTGTCTGGTCTTGGTCTGCTCCATTCCTTTCGCTTGGATGTGGTTGCTGCCTGACGCTTACGAGGCTTTTTCCAAAAGCCTGATGATGGCGACACTGTCGTTGTCGAATCTCCACTTTATGCGCAGGAATGACTATTTCGCTCCTGATGCCGCAGAAGTGCCGCTGCTGCACACCTGGAGCCTTGGTGTTGAAGAGCAGTTCTATTTGCTTTTTCCGTTGCTTTTCCTGTTCAAACTGAAGACCAAAACGATTTTGCGTGTGGTTATGTTTGTGGCGGTCGCCAGCCTCGTTCTAAGCGAATTTGGCGCACGTTATTTTCCGTCCGCCAATTATTACCTGTTGCCGACGCGCGCGTGGGAGATCTTGGTGGGTGCTCTATGCGCCTTCTATATCTCTGATAAAGGTAAACCAACGAGCGGACTGTTCGCGTGTCTGGGGTTGGCTTCGATTGCCTCGTCGGTTTTCTTGTTCGACGCATCGGCAAGATTCCCGTCGCTTATCGCACTTCTGCCTGTTGGCGGTGCTGCCCTGTTTCTGCTGTTTTCATCTGGCGAAACATCGGCCGGGCGCTTGCTTTCCACGCGGCCATTGGTGTGGATCGGGCGCATCAGTTTCAGCGCTTATCTCTGGCATCAGCCCGTATTCGCCTTTTGGCGCATCAGAAGTCCCGAGCCGCCATCGCAACTTGTTATGATGGGGCTGATCCTCCTCGTTTTCAGTCTCGCGGCTTTGAGTTGGTATTATGTTGAGCAGCCATTCAGGCGCAAAGCGGTGAGCACGAAACATGTCGTTCGCGCTGTTCTTTCCGGCGTCGTCGTGTTCGTCGGCTTTGGCGCATGGGGTGACATCAAAGAGGGGCTACCATTTCGTCTGACGTCAGAACTGCGCAGCTTCATCGATAAAACGACCTGGAGCAAAAAATGTCTGTTTCAGGTCAAGGACGGTATGCCATCCCTGCCGGATGAAAAGTGCGTGTTTAACACCGCCGCCGCATCCGGTGAAACTTACGCCGTCTGGGGCGATTCCATCGGCGCGTCCATTTCTCCTGCTTTGCTTCACAAGTTGGAGCCACGTCACATCCGCCTGCTGCAACTCACACACGGTCTATGCGCCCCTATCGACCGGGTTTCTATTGCACGAGACCCTGCGGCGGCAAACTGCGAGATATTCAATCAGCGCGCTATCGACTATCTGGTCAAAAGTGATGTCGACACGGTGGTCATGGCTGCATCCTGGGTCAACTTCCTCAATGCCCGCCATATGGAGATCGACGACAGGGAGTTTTCAGGCGTTGATATCACCGTTGCCGAAATAGCCGATAACTTGCGAGAAACGGTGGAGGCGTTGCAGGCAAGCGGCAAGCGCGTCATCGTCGTTTATCCGACTCCTCGCTTCAGTAAGCCAATCGTCGATATCATGGCCAGAGACTTCATCAAAGGTGATGCGACACCAGATTTTGAATATCCATATTCGCGTTTCAAAGCCGAAACGCAATGCGCCTACGCCGTGCTGGATACGGCATTACCTGAAGGCGTACTCAAGGTTGTTCCTGAAGCCATCTTCTGCAGCGATGCTCCATCCCAGCCATGTTACTTCGGCCGCCATGGCGTCGCGTTCATCGCTGATAGAAGCCACTATACCGAAGCCGGCGCGCAGTTGATTGTCGATCGGATCGTCAATTCTGCTTCGAAGAGTCCAACGCCGACGGCCTCTCTCACAAACTGAGACCCCGCAGCAACGCCGTTGTTATCAAACAACAAAAAAGGCGGAGCCGAAGCTCCGCCTTTTCGAGTTGTGTCTTCTGTAAGCGATTAACGCTTGGAGAACTGGAACGAACGGCGAGCCTTGGCCTTACCGTACTTCTTACGTTCAACAACACGGCTGTCGCGGGTCAGGAAGCCACCCTTCTTCAGAACGCCGCGAAGGGCTGGTTCGAAGTAGGTGAGAGCCTTGGAAACGCCGTGACGAACTGCACCGGCCTGACCGGAGAGACCGCCACCGGCAACAGTTGCGATGATGTCGAACTGGCCAGCGCGTGCTGCAGCGATCAAAGGCTGCTGCAGGATCATCTGCAGAACCGGACGTGCAAAATATGCAGAGAAGTCGCGGCCGTTGATGATGATCTTGCCGGAGCCGGCCTTGATCCATACGCGTGCAACGGCGTTCTTGCGCTTACCGGTCGCGTAAGAGCGGCCGAGTGTGTCAACCTTGCGGACGTGCACGGGAGCCGAAGCTTCCGATGCCGGGGCGAGGTCTTTCAGGGAGGAAAGATCGGCCATTATCAGGCGCTCCTTACGTTCTTGCTGTTCAGCGTTGCCACTTCAAGAACGGCAGGCTGCTGTGCTTCATGCGGGTGGTTCGAACCAGCGTAAACGCGCAGGTTCTTCATCTGGCGACGGCCAAGAGGACCACGGGGAATCATACGCTCGATTGCCTTTTCGAGAACGCGCTCCGGGAAGCGGCCTTCGATGATCTGGCGAACGGTACGTTCCTTGATGCCACCTGGATAACCAGTGTGCCAGTAGTACTTCTTGTCGGAATATTTCTTGCCGGTGAAGACAACCTTTTCCGCATTGATGATAATGACGTTGTCGCCATCATCTACGTGCGGTGTGTATGTTGCCTTGTGCTTGCCGCGCAGGCGGGTTGCAACAACAGTGGCGAGGCGACCAACAACGAGGCCTTCGGCGTCGATGATGATCCACTTCTTCTCCACCTCAGCAGGCTTCTGAACGAAAGTAGACATTCTTTTAACTTTCTCTAGGACCCGTCACACTCAAGGGGAGCATGCAGGCGTTTTTTGTTGCTTGAGGCTGAGCGCATGCGCGCAGCCGGAATGACCGTATTTCCAGGGAAATTCTGTCTGGCGCGCTTATAGGCGGTCGATGAAACTGCGTCAACGGATGTGAAAAGAGCGCCTGCAAAAATTATCATTTAAAAACAATGAGTTATTTATGTGGTTTCATGATACCACAATAAAATGCCATCAAAATCAGCCAAGACGCATGATCAGAACGCCCAGAGCGATGATGGCGCCAGCAATATAGCGCCAGATGCTGGCCTTTTCCTTGAGGATGAGAACTGAAATGATGATGGCGAAAAGGATGGATGTTTCCCGCAGGGCCGCAACAACGGCAACGGGCGCTTTCGTCATGGCCCACAGCGCCAAGCCGTAGGACAGGATAGACCCAGCACCGCCCGCAAGCCCACGCCACCAGTGGCGGCGCACATGTGTCGACACCGGTGCCCAGCCCCTCTGATAAAGCGCCCAGGAGAATAAGAGGAGGGGCGGCAAAAGTGACATCCACAGCGTATAGGAAATGGCGCTGGTCGAAAGCCGTGCGCCAACGCCATCGACAAAGGTATAACCCGCGATGACCACGGCATTGGCGAGGGCGAGCAAGATCGCGTGTCTGCCGCCATGGCGGGCTTCAAAAGCAAGGGTCAAAATACCGGCGGAGATGACGGCTATTCCGCCTATCGCGGCGGGGCTGAGAGCTTCGCCTAAGAACAGATTGCTGCTGGCCGCCACGATGAGAGGCGCGACCCCGCGCATGATAGGGTAGACGAGGCCGATATCCCCAACCGTGTAAGCCGCCGCAACAAGCCGGAAATAAGCAAATTGCAATATGGCTGAAACAATGAGGAAGGGCAGGGCCACGGTGCCGGGCAACGGCAGGAAAGGCAAGAATGGAATGCAACAGGCCGCAGCACCAGCGGCAACCAACGTTGCGTCCAGCGCCTTATCCGTCCCGGATTTAACAAGTGCATTCCAACTGGCGTGCAAGACGGCACCCAGCAAAACGAGCAACAATACTTCAATCGGCACGGGCGACTCGCAACTTGTCCAGATTGTCTATTGCTTATGCCTTTCGAAGGCCTGTTGCGACTAGGTCTGGGAATATATTTCGCGCGTCTTGCGAGGTCCGTCAGGGGCGTTTCCTGTTAAAAATAGACCGCATATACAATTAAGGCGTGTTTTCAACGGGTTGACAGCTGATGCTCATTTTAACGACCAATCCACAGCTCTCGATGAAATAAACCGATTAGAGTCGACGTCTCTGGAAAAATTTGATCGTTTCGATGCCGCTCGTGCCGGTTTCCTGCGCATTTTCACCCGCCAATGGTTCAGCGTTAAACAGTTTCAATATGAAACATATTTCTCTAATGTAACTATGAGTAGTTTCTAAAATGCCTGTGAACGTTTGCGGTACAAATAAAGTACGATTGCGGATTGTGGTTGTAGTTAGCGCAAACATTATAGTTGTGCCAAATTCCGTGAAGTTGCGGGACGTCTAGAAAACGCTTTTCTCCGTCACGATATTGCCTGACAATATCTGAAACGGACGCCATGAGGGAGAACAACCATGAACCACGACGCCTATGACGACGACCACATTCGCCGTATTCTGAGCGAGATTAAGACGATCGCGTTGCTGGGCGCATCGCCAAATCCAGCAAGGCCGAGCCACGGCGTCATGAAGTTTCTACTGTCCAAGGGGTACTCGGTTTTTCCCGTCAATCCGGGGCAGGAGGGTAAGGAAATTCTGGGGAGGCCAGTCTACGCCAAACTGGCTGATATTCCCGAGCCGATCGACATGGTCGATGTGTTTCGAGCGGCGGAATATCTGCCTGCGATTGTTGACGAAGTCATTCTTTTGTCCCCACGGCCCAAGGTTATCTGGGGACAGTTGTCCGTTCGCCATGATGACGCAGCCGCAAAGGCTGAGGCCTATGGGATAGAAATGGTTATGGATCGATGCCCGGCAATTGAGTATCCGCGTCTCAATATCGCATCATAGTTAGCACAAGTTGCACTTACCTTTCGCCTTGAGGACGCTATCATCCCTCTGCTCTCAGGGCAGGTAAGAATACATTGGAGGGACACATGTCAGAGACTAATCCGGGTTTTTCAACCCTTGCAATTCACGCCGGTGCCGAGCCCGATCCAACGACCGGCGCGCGCGCAACGCCCATCTATCAGACAACGGCCTACGAATTTCGTGATTCCGATCACGCCGCGGCGCTGTTTGGTCTGAAGGAATTCGGCAACATCTATACACGCATCATGAATCCCACCCAGGCCGTTCTGGAGGAGCGCGTTGCTGCGCTCGAAGGTGGAACGGCGGCCTTGGCGGTGGCTTCAGGGCATGCGGCGCAGCTTTTGGTGTTTCACACGCTGTTGCAATCAGGCGATAACTTCGTCGCGGCCCGCCAGCTTTATGGCGGCTCCATCAATCAGTTCGGCCACTCCTTCCAGAACTTTGGCTGGCAGGTGCGCTGGGCAGATGCGACAGATACAGCCAGCTTCGAAAGCCAGATCGATGACCGCACGAAGGCCATCTTCATCGAAAGCCTCGCCAATCCGGGCGGTACCTTCGTGGATATCGCAGCGATTGCGCAGGTCGCCCACCAGCACGGCATTCCCTTGATTGTCGATAACACCATGGCAAGCCCGTACCTGATACGGCCTATCGAGCATGGTGCCGATATCGTCGTGCACTCCTTGACCAAATTCCTCGGCGGTCACGGCAACTCCATGGGCGGCATCATTGTCGATGGCGGAACCTTCGATTGGTCGGCCAGCGAAAAATTTCCGGCACTATCAAAGCCACGGCCCGAATATTCCGGCGTCGTGCTGCACCAGACATTCGGCAATTTCGCCTTTGCAATCGCAACACGGGTTCTCGGCTTGCGTGACCTCGGTCCCTCCATTGCGCCCTTCAACGCCTTCCTCATCCTCACCGGTATTGAAACGCTGCCGTTGCGTGTCCAGCGCCATTCCGATAACGCACTTGCCGTCGCCAAGTGGCTGAAAGCGCATCCGAAAGTCAGCTGGGTCAACTATGCCGGCCTTGAAGACAGCGAGAATCACGCGCTACAACAGCGCTACTCACCCAAAGGCGCAGGCTCCGTCTTCACTTTCGGCGTGAAGGGTGGATATGAGGTGGGCAAGGCGCTTGTCGAAGGCCTGCAACTGTTCTCACACGTCGCCAATATCGGCGACACCCGCTCCCTCGTCATCCACCCGGCATCCACCACCCATGCGCAACTGACGCCAGAGCAGCAGACCGCCGCAGGTGCCGGCCCGGATGTCGTGCGCCTCTCCATCGGCATCGAGGATGTGAAGGATATTATTGCAGATCTGGAACAGGCGCTGGCTAAGGGGTGATTGGGGCATCCGGGTATCCCCCGTAGCCGCTACCTACCTCTCCCCTGTGGGGAGGGGTAACAATATAATAGTTTTGGCGAATATATCATTCAGGTGAGCCCAACCGCAATGCGGAGACGTCGCTCACCCCTTACTCGCGATTTTTAACACTCAGCTTTGCTCAAGATTCTAAAACTTGTGTTCTCCTCCTCGTGGGAGAGATAAGGCAGGTGCCTTGCACCTGCACACAGGGCAACGATTTTCAAAGGCTTGCTTTGAAATTCAGAACTTAATGTCCAAATCTTCTATTCGTCGATATCGATATCGATATCGGTAACGCCGGCGTCGGGTTCAGCACACGAGAGCCGATCTAGGTTGTCGATCAGCCGACTAAGAAGTTCCACCAGTTTTCGCTGCTCCTCTTCCGAGAAACCTGCCATGGCTTCACGATTACCTTCGAAAAGCGACGCCGAGGCCTGCGGCAGTCGCTCCCGTGCTGCAGGCGTCAGAACGATCCGGCTACTGCGCCCATCCAAAGGATCGCGCGTTCTGGTGATCAGGCCGTCGCGCTCCATCCTCGCCAGCATCTGCGCCATTGGCGGCTGCTCGACCTTCGCGAACCTTGCAAGGTCCCGCTGTGTGCTGGCAACGCCGTTTTCCAAAGCAACAAGGACAGGAAGGTGACCCACACCGAAACCCAGAGGCCCAAGGCATGCTTCATTGAGTCGTGCGAACGCGCGTGCCGCTAGGCTGACGAGATGGCCCGGCGTCTTGAGTACCTGTCCGTCCAATTTTTCATCCTTCACTCGTCTTGACCAAATTTATATATGCACATATGTATTTTGGAGTCGAGCGGGTTTGTGCTCGTAAATGTCCTTAAGAAGGCACAGCGAGGTAAACGACATGCTTGAAGACGACATCCGAACCATCGAGCAGCTCTACGTCTGCTTTAACGCACGCGACATTGACGGAGTGCTGAACGCTCTCCACGAGGATGTTGCTTGGGCCAACGCCATGGAAGGCGGCCACGAGCAAGGGTGCGAAGCGGTCAGGTCCTACTGGACGCGGCAGTGGGCCGTGGTCAGCCCCGTGGTGACGCCGAAAGCCTTTTCGTTAGCGCAGTCCGGCGACGTCGTCGTTAAAGTCGAGCAGCGCGTATACGATCTCGAAGGTCGTCCGCTCGAGGGTGAACAAGAGCACGAGCTTAAGGACAAGACGGTGAAGCACATCTTCAAAATGAAGGATGGGAAGGTGGTTTGCTTCGATGTCGCCTGATAGGTCGACGTAAACGTCGGGCGACGCGCGGGGAGCTTGTCGCAGAAGCCGTCTTGAAAGCGGCGACTGCCAATTCGCCGAAGCTGCTGTCGATGACCAAGTCATGCGACCTGGGCGGATGATCCACAGCAAATGCCTCTCTACGCATTTCTTGCGCGGATGCGATACCGTTACGGATTTTCCAGACACCTAAGTGTCTGGAAAATATAGCGTATCGTATCTTTAAACAGTTCGCTGTCTCTGCGTTCGAGAGAACGTGACATTCCTTAGGGAGCAATCTGGCCCCTAATAGCCGCCCCAGTGACATTTGTTTCGAACCCATTCACACAAGCAAGAAAAGCAATCAGCTGCAACCGCTCGTCGCACCACAAGTGTCGCACTTCTCACAAGTCCCATTCCGAACCATCGTGAAGTTCTGGCACTCGCCGCACATGTTGCCGGTATAGCCCTGAGCAATCGAGCGTACGCGGCGTTCGGCTTCTTTCTTCTTGGCTTCCGTCTTGGCCGATGCTGCGTCTGCGGCGGCTTTGTCGGAGAAGAGGGCGGTGGCGGCCTGTTCGGATTCGGTGACGAGGCTCTCTTCGGCGATTTCCTCTGCCAGTTCCTTAGCGCGTTCCTCATAGTCACGCTTGAAGGCGATGACTTCTGAAGGTGAGGCGGCGATGGCTGGTTCCAGCTTGCGGACCGTGTTGCCGGAGATCGACGTTACATTGCCGGAAGCACGGGCAGGGGCGGCGGTTGCCGAACCCTTTGGTTCGGACGAGTTGGCGCGTTCGCTGCTTGTGTTGGACACCAGAGTTGGCTTGTAACCGCGGGTCCAGCCGGTGGAAACGAGGTTGGTCTTGCCTTCTTCGATGCCCTTGCCGAGTGCCGTCTGCGAGAAGTCCGACGTATCCACATGGGCCAGATCGTGACGACCGAGGTAGGAGACGGCGAGTTCGCGGAAGACGTAGTCGAGGATCGAGGTGGCGTTCTTGATGGCATCGTTGCCGATGACCATGCCGGCCGGTTCGAACTTGGTGAAGGTGAAGGCCTCCACATATTCTTCCAGCGGCACGCCATATTGCAGGCCAAGCGAAATGGCGATGGCAAAGTTGTTCATCATCGCACGGAAAGCAGCGCCTTCCTTGTGCATGTCGATGAAGATTTCGCCGATGCGACCGTCACCGAATTCGCCGGTGCGCAGATAGACCTTGTGTCCACCCACAGCTGCCTTCTGGGTATAGCCCTGACGGCGGTTCGGCAGTTTTTCACGCTCGCGGGAAACCACGCGCTCCACGACGCGTTCGATGATCTTTTCAGTCAGCGTCACGGCCTGGGCCGCCTGTGGCTGGGCGATCAGATCTTCCAGTGCATCTTCGTCCTCATCGTCTTCGACCAGCGAAGCGTTGAGCGGCTGGGACAGCTTGGAACCATCGCGGTAGAGAGCGTTGGCCTTCAGCGCCAGCTTCCAGGACAGCATGTAGGCTGCGCCGCAATCTTCGACCGTTGCATCGTTCGGCATGTTGATGGTCTTGGAAATCGCACCCGAAATGAAGGGCTGCGCTGCCGCCATCATGCGGATGTGGCTTTCGACCGAGAGGTAACGCTTGCCGATCTTGCCGCATGGGTTGGCGCAATCGAACACAGGCAGATGCTCGTCCTTGAGGAACGGTGCGCCTTCCAGCGTCATCGCGCCGCAAACGTGCACGTTGGCCGCTTCGATGTCCTTTCTGGAGAAGCCGAGATGCTCCAGCAGGTTGAAGCTCATATCGGAGAGCTGCTCGTCGGAGACCTTCAGGGTGTCCTTGAGGAAGTCGGCACCGAGTGTCCACTGATTGAAGACGAACTTGATGTCGAAGGCAGCCTTCAGCGCGCCGTTGACGGCTTCGATCTTCTCATCGGTGAAGCCCTTGGCGCGCAGCGTAGACGCGTTGACGGCAGGTGCCTGATTCAGGTTGCCGTGGCCGACAGCGTAAGCTTCGATTTCGGCGATCTGGCTTTCCGAGTAACCGAGCGAACGCAGGGATTCTGGAACGGCGCGGTTGATGATCTTGAAGTAACCGCCACCGGCCAGCTTCTTGAACTTCACCAGCGCGAAGTCAGGCTCGATGCCGGTCGTGTCGCAATCCATGACGAGGCCGATCGTGCCTGTCGGCGCGATAACGGTGGTCTGGGCGTTGCGGTAGCCGTGCTTCTCGCCGAGTTCCAGAGCCTTGTCCCATGCGGCAACCGCGTGGGTGATCAGGTCCGGGTCCGTGCAATCGGCATGGATGAGCGCAACCGGGTTGACCGACAGGCCCTCATAACCATAGGCCAGGCCCTGAGCGGCGCGGCGGTGGTTGCGGATGACGCGCAGCATGCTGTCGCGGTTCGGTGCAAAGCCCGGGAAGGGACCGAGTTCGCCAGCCATTTCGGCAGATGTTGCGTAGGAAACGCCCGTCATGATGGCGGTCAAGGCACCGGCAATCGCACGGCCTTCATCGCTATCGTAAGGGATGCCAGACGACATCAGGAAACCGCCGATATTGGCGTAGCCGAGACCAAGCGTGCGGTATTCGTAGGAGCGTTCGGCAATTTCCTTGGATGGGAACTGCGCCATCATGACCGAGACTTCGAGAACGACGGTCCACAGGCGAACGGCGTGTTCGTAATCGGCAATGTCGATGGTCTTGGTCTTGGCGTCCTTGAACTGAAGCAGGTTCAGCGAAGCAAGGTTGCAGGCCGTGTCATCTAGGAACATGTATTCCGAGCAAGGGTTGGATGCGCGGATTGGGCCAGCGGCTGGCGATGTGTGCCAGTCGTTCATGGTGGTGTTGAAGTGCAGGCCTGGGTCAGCCGATGCCCATGCGGCGTGGGAAATCTTTTCCCAGAGATCGCGGGCCTTTAGTGTCTTCATGACCTTGCCGTCCTTGCGGGCGGTGAGGTTCCAGTCGCCATCATTCTCGACGGCGCGCAGGAAGTCGTCCTTCAAAGACACGGAGTTGTTGGAGTTCTGGCCTGAAACCGTAAGGTAGGCTTCCGAATCCCAATCGGTGTCGTAGGTCTTGAAATCGATGTCCTTGTAGCCCTGCTGGGCGAACTGGATGACGCGCTTGACGTAGTTTTCCGGAACCATGTCCTTCTTGGCAGCGCGAATTTCGCGCTTCAGGGCAGGGTTCTTGGCAGGGTCGAAGCAATCGCCCCGAGTAGCTTCAGAGCCGGCTTCGCAATTGACGCAGGCCTTCATGATGGCCTTGAGGTGCTTGGCGACGATCTTGGAACCGGTAACGAGAGCGGCAACCTTCTGCTCTTCGTTTACCTTCCAGTCGATATAGGCTTCGATATCCGGGTGATCGGCATCGACGACAACCATCTTGGCCGCACGGCGGGTGGTGCCGCCGGACTTGATGGCACCGGCTGCGCGGTCACCGATCTTGAGGAAGCTCATGAGGCCGCTTGAGCGTCCACCACCGGACAGCTTTTCGCCTTCGCCGCGCAGGTAGGAGAAGTTGGAGCCGGTGCCGGAGCCGTATTTGAACAGGCGTGCCTCACGCACCCACAGGTCCATGATGCCGCCTTCATTGACCAGATCGTCTTCGACGGACTGGATGAAGCAGGCATGCGGCTGCGGGTGTTCGTAGGAGGACTTGGACTTGGTCAGCTTGCCGGTGAAGGGGTCGACATAGAAGTGGCCCTGGCCAGGACCATCGATGCCATAGGCCCAATGCAGGCCGGTGTTGAACCACTGTGGAGAGTTCGGCGCAACGCGCTGGGTGGCCAGCATATAGGCAAGCTCGTCACGGAAGGCGAGGGCGTCTTCTTCGGTGGAGAAATATTTGCCCTTCCAGCCCCAGTAAGCCCAGGTACCGGCAAGACGCGAGAACACCTGACGGGCATCAATTTCAGAGCCGTAACGTTCGTCTTCGGGAATGTCCTTCATTGCCTTTTCATCGGCAACGGAACGCCACAGGAAGGAAGGAACGTCGTTTTCCTCAACCTTCTTCAGAATTTTAGGCACACCGGCCTTGCGGAAATATTTCTGCGCCAGAACGTCGGTCGCGACCTGAGAGAACTGCGCGGGAACGTCGATATCCGCTAGGCGGAAAACGATGGAGCCATCCGGGTTCTTGATCTCGCTGATACCCTTGCGGAATTCGATCTCCGCATAAGGAGACTGGCCGGGCTTGGTAAAGCGACGTTCAATGCGCATTTTATGGTCCTCGTTTCGTGGCACCCGTGAACAGGGCGCAAAAATTCTCTCCCGCGTCGCGCCTCGTACGCGCCGCCGGTTTTCGCCGATCTAGGTGGGATGGTCATCCGCAGATGCGATCCCTGTATCTCGTGGTGATTTCGGCTGCAATGATACTGTTCAATACTATATATAGTATTAACAGCCTTTTGTCGCCATATATCCCGCATTATGTTTTTGGCGGAAAATCCAGTTCACAAACAGGCCTTTACGCTCCACCCCCTCATGGTTGAAACGCAGGCAAACGCGTGAACTGGAACTGAAAAGAACCTGAGATGAGACACCCGATTCTGTTGCCGCCGCAACATGAATACACCTTGGAAAAATGTGGTGATTCCGTCAAGGCCTAGTTTGAAAGGGTTTGTTAACTACCAGATATTGTGTGCAGGGGCTGTGGAAAACGGGGAAAGAAAAACCCGCTATAAAAATCAGGCACTTGAGTGGCGGGATAAATTTAGTGCCGGATTTCCCTTACGTAACGGAAGGCCGGTTTTGCGCGGTTTTCAGAGGTGCGGCAAAAAGGCGACACCCCAAGTTTTACACATTCCTACAACACGATTACCGATGATAATAGCAAGCTTTGGGTGGTGGCCAGGTGCGTATCGCTCATGCCGCCGCTGGTTGTTTCGTCGGAAGTGTCATGGCAAAGACGCCGCCGACGACGAGGACGAGACCAACCCAAACCGTCGAAGACAGGCTTTCTCCAAGAAATATGACGCCTATGCCGACCCCGATCGGTACGCGCAGATAGGCTTGTGCCGTGGTGCCCACCGAACCAAGCGTGTGGATGAGTCGAAAATAGATGACGAATGCCAAGGCGGTGGAAAACACAGAAAGCGCCAGGAGAGCAAAAAGCGAAGACGTCGATGGCGATAGCGTCCAGGGCTGGTCGATTACGAGGCTGAGCGGTGCCAGCATGATCGCCCCGCACAACAGCGAGCCCGCTGCCGGCATCATGGGGTCGAGGCCTTTGAAGTTTTTGCCGAAAATGACGGCACCCGCGTAACACACGCTGGCCGCGACGACCGCGAGCTGCGCCAGAAGTTCCTTGCCCACGCCATTGAACGCCTGCACGCCGACGATAAACACGATGCCGCTGAAGCCAGCAGCAATCCCGAAGATCTTGCGACCATTGACGGGTTCATGACGAACGAGAAGCGCCGTCAGCAAAAAGGCAAAGACCGGCGTGGTGGAGTTGAGGATGACAGCAAGCCCGGCATCCGTGGTGGTTTCTGCCCAGGCAATCAACGTGAAGGGAACGGCGGTGTTGAGACAGGCCTGAATGAAAAAGCGTCGCCATATGGCAGGGTCGCGTGGCAAGCGCAGACCGCGAATGCGCAGGACAATCAGCAGCACAGTCGCAGCGAGCAGCGTTCTTGCCGCAATCAACGTGATTGGCGGTATGGTGGCGACGCCCAGTTTTATAAAGGTGTAGGCCGCACCCCACAGTGTGGCGAGGGTGAGAAGAAGGGCGAATTCTCTTGTCATGTTTTTGTCGGCGGGCATGTTCGGTCCTTGGGCTCGCAGGTGTCTACGAACGGTGGTAGCCGCAAAAGCGGCAAAGATGCTTCGGCCGTGACCGAAATGTGTGTGACTGACAAAGCGAAACCGCGCTGTTATGTTGGCGTCATGACAAATTTTGCTTCCGGTAGTGCAATCGCCGAAGTTGCCAGCCTCCTGGGCGACGCAGCCCGCGCCAATATGCTCTCGGCACTGATGGGCGGGCAAGCCCTGACGGCGGGCGAATTGGCGCGCCACGCGGGTGTGACCGCGCAAACCACGAGCGGCCATCTGTCCCGACTGGCAGACGCGCAATTAGTGACGCTCGAAAAACAGGGGCGGCATCGTTATTACCGTCTGGCATCGCAAGAGGTGGCGCAGGCTATCGATGCGCTGATGGCTGTCGCATCGGCCGGCCCCAAACGTTACCGTCCTGTCGGCCCGAAAGATGAGGCGCTAAGAACGGCCCGAACCTGTTACGACCACATGGCGGGAAAACTCGCAGTGAACGTTGCGGACGCTCTGTGTGAGAAGTCCTACGTCGCCTTGTCAGACGGTGCCGCGTTGGTAACGGAGGAGGGCCAAAAGTTCTTCTGTGACTTCGGCGTCGACCTCAAACCCGACAATGCGTCGAAACGGCCGCTTTGCCGGGCCTGTCTGGACTGGAGCGAACGGCGGATGCATCTGGCTGGAAAGCTGGGCGCGGAGCTGCTCGACCGCTTCACCGCGCTGGGCTGGGTTGCCCGCATATCGGAAACGCGGGCTTTGCGCGTCACGCCCGCAGGCGAGGTGGGTTTTCGCACCACATTCGGATTGCCGGTGGAGTGGCGATTGTCGTCGCCAGCCGAAACAAAAAATGACGGCCGCGAGAGCCGTCATTTGTGAGTTTATCCGCGGGAGCCTTTCGCGATTGGCTCCTGATAGGTGAAGCCCAGATCCCATGGGAAATAGATCCACGTATCCTGGCTGACTTCTGTAATGAACGTATCGACCGTTGGTACGCCCTTTGGCTTGGCATAGACGCAGGCAAAATGTGCCTTGGGCAACATTTCGCGCACTTCGATGGCGGTTTTGCCCGTGTCCGTCAGGTCATCGATAACGAGGATGCCTTCGCCATCTTTTTCCATCAACTCGGGAGAAATGCCCTTGAGAAGCATCGTGTCGCCCTGGTTGACGTAATCATGGCGCGTGGCGATGCAGACGGTATCGATGAGGCGGATATTCAGTTCGCGCGAAATAATAGCCGCTGGCACGAGGCCGCCGCGCGTGATGCAAACGATGGCGCTGAACTCCTGGTCCAAGCCTGCCAAGCGCCATGCAAGGGCGCGGGCATCACGGTGAAATTGATCCCATGAAACGGGAAAAGCTTTATCTGGAAGGGACATGAGGTGTCTGCCATCTGGTCAAAATTGTCGATGGCTTTGGCTAATAGCGGCAAGAATGCGTGAAAGGCAAGCGGATCACGCAGTTCTGAAACGGTTTCTAATGCCATCGGGACGAATGTCGCCAGCTGTTCTAGATGCTTTTATCTGCAAATACGCCGATCACCGTGTTGCGTCCCGCGTCCTTGGCTCTGTAGAGCGCGGTATCTGCTCTGCGCAGCAATTGCTGTAAACGTTCATCGGTCGCGGCTTGCACCACGCCGAAACTGCAGGTGATGCGGCCTTTGGGCAGAGGATCGAGATAGCTGGTCTCGAAAGCGACGCGCAGGCGTTCGGCAATGTTGATAGCATCTTCGCCGGAGGTGCGCGGCAACAGGATGCAGAACTCCTCTCCGCCGATACGCGATGCAAGATCATAGGGTCTGAGGGAATCCTTCACGATCTCGCCCACGATCATCAAGACATTGTCGCCGACATCGTGACCGTAATCATCGTTGATCTGCTTGAACCGGTCCAGATCGAACAGGACGAGAGACAGAGGTTCATTCGCCCGCTCGGCTTGAGATTGCGCAGCCGGCAACTGTTCCGTTAGCCAACGACGATTGCCAAGGCCGGTCAGAAAATCCGTCGTGGCTTGATGCTTGAGCTTCTTGGTAAGCTCTTCCACCTGCCAAAGCATGGATTTAGCCGCATCGGTAACGATGGCGATTTCATCGGCACCGCCGGAGGGAAGTTTCAGAACGCTTTTATCCTGCGGATATTTCATCAGCGCTTCGGCCAGATGGTGCAGCGGACGGATGAAGCGCCAGATGGCGAATAGACAAATGGCGGTGCCGATAAGCGTTGCACCCAATATCAAGGAGAACACAGGCACGGGCCCGGTGTCGAAACCGCTCAGCAGATGAATGATCAAGGCAATCAGCGGAACGTGGACGCTTAAAAATGAAACTAGAAAAATTTTCGCAATCAGAGACCGTCGAAGTGTCGGCATTATCTGTCGTTTCTCTGATTGCATGGTCAACCTTCCGTAGTCTCGATAATTCTTAATTAGAAATCTGCGTCGAAAGAAAGCAATTCGATGGCGAGAAGGGGATTACATCGTCTTTTGACCATGGAATTTCAATCCAAGATGTCGAATTCGGCGCGTCAGGCTTATTTTTTATCGATGGAAACTACCATAAGCGGTACCGGCGTCCTTTATAACGCGACCTTTAAAATTGCTGGCGCGCAAGGCTGTGAACAAGCAGTCTCGGCGTCATGAAACGCCGTTGCTTGGACATGATTACTGGTCGACCGACCGAGAATTAAAGAATTCCAAGCGCACGAAACGGCGTTGCCGGAAAAAATAAGCCTCTGTTTTGAATGGATAATCCTTGTTTTCCAAGGGCTGCGAGACAGTCCGTCATTTTTTTGTCAAAAGGCGCACTTTCCCGCTTGCGGTATCGAAAACCTCTGACTATAAGAGCGCCACACCACAAGTGTACGCGCCCTTCGTCTATCGGTTAGGACGTCAGATTTTCATTCTGAAAAGAGGGGTTCGACTCCCCTAGGGCGTACCACTTCTCCTAAAAAACTCCCCATTTTTATCGTACTTCGCACACGAATGCTGGTCGCTGTTCCGTTTCTGGATCATGCGCAGTTCGAATGTGGAGGAGTGATTGGTTGTGCGGATTGTTTTGATTGGCGGCACGTCGCATGCCGGCAAATCGACACTGGCCGAAACCATCGCCACACAGCTGGGTTGGCGTTTCCTGTCCACCGATAGTCTCGCCAGACATCCCGGACGTCCATGGCGGGATGTGCCTGACATGCCGCCGCCGCATGTGGTTGAGCATTATCGCGATCTTGAGGTGGATGCTCTGATGCAATCGGTCCTCCACCACTATGATTCGATGTGGGCAGCACATGTTTTGCCATTGATAGAAAATGATTCCGGTCTTGTGATGGAGGGCTCGGCCTTGCTACCCGCTAGGATCGCCCCACTTTTGTCGAGCGATGTGCAGGCGGTCTGGCTGGTCGCATCCGATGACCTCATCGAGCGCAGAATCAAATCGGAAAGTGGATATTCATCCCGCGACAGTGACAGCCAGTTCCTTATCGAGAAGTTTGTGAAAAGGGCGCTTGCGTTCAACGGCTTCATAGCGGGGGAGGTAAGCCGTCTTAATCTCCGAAAAATCGACATCGATTCCGACAGCCAAAGTCATGTCCTATGTGCGCGATTGCTGGATGCATTGCGCGTAAATGCCAGCGCTTCGTTATTTATCGATTGAGTTTCGCAGTTGACCCTGCGCACCATAACGCGATTGTACGTCTGACATCTTGGAGGAGATATCAGTGACATCAAGCATACCATTTTCCCTAGTCGGGATTGATCACGTCGTTCTGTTGGTGGACGATATGGACAAGGCGCTGCGTTTTTATCATGAGGTGATGGGCTGCCGCCCCGGCTACACTTATCCGGCGCTTGGCATGGAACAGGTATGGTGCGGGGCTTCGCTCATTGTGCTGTGGGACATAACGCATCCCGGCGGGCAAAAGGCGGCACCGCCTGTAGCAGGCGGGCGAAATGTCGACCATATCTGCATCGCAACCGGGCCTTTCGAGCATGATGCGCTGCGCGCACATCTGGAAAGCCAAGGCGTTGCCATTCATCGTGAGGCGATGCATGGAGGCGCGCGTGGCATGGGGCACTCTTTCTATATATACGACCCATTCGGCAACATGCTGGAAATCAAGGGCCCCGCTGAATATCCAGACGGGCGTGTTTGAGCCAGCAGGTCACGGTGGATTGATGATGTCGGGTGCAACCGCGATACGCCTATGGCATTGTCTTCGAATCCTGACCCCGTGGAGCTCGCGATGAACAGTATCATTCAATCCCTTACCGCTGCCGTAGCATTTTCTTGCCTTAGTGTTTCTCTCGTTGGCGAAGCCAAGGCAGAACCAGCCGTAGCGCAAACCGATCGTTCGCATTATCAAGGTAAATGGCTGGAAATTGGCAGAACACCCATGTGGCTGACAGATGGTTGCGTGGCGGGCTTCACGGTCTACAAGCCCGGTAATGCCCCCAATCAGGTTCTGGTACAGGATGGCTGTCGCGAGGGTTCTCCGCAAGGGAAGCTCAAGACTATCGAGGGTATCGGCACTTTGACCGACTCGAAAACGACCAAAGCCAAGCTCAGGGTCCGCTATCCGCTACTGATCACCTTCAATTACTGGGTTCTGTACAAGTCGCCAGACCGCAGCTGGTTCATCAGCGCAAATCCCGACATGAAAAATCTCTGGATCTATGCACGCAGCGTGCCGTCCAAGAGCAAGTTGGCAGTGATGGTGAAGAAAGCGAAAGAACTCGGTTACGATACGAGCAAGCTTGAGTTTCCGAAGTTCTAACCTTTTGCAAACTGCCCAAACAAAAATGCCCGCGTCATCCGCGGGCATTTCTTTTAGAACGATGTTACCGATTATTCGATAACTGTATCACGGCGTCTCTGGGTGTGGGCAGCACCGATATTGCCACCGAAGAGAGCTGCGACAGCACCAAGCAACAATGCGCCAAATGCGACATAGGAGCCTGCGGAGACAGCAGTCGCTGTTGCCTGTGCGGCTTCAGTTGCGCGAACCTTGGCCTGCTCGACGGCCTGCTTGTACTGGTTTTCATAGTTGGTAACCTGCTGGCGGGCCTGATCGACAGGGATACCCTGAGCACGGGCCAGAGCGTCGGCAGCACGGTTGCGTGCATCTTCGGCCTGAGCCTGATCGCCCGTCAATGCAGCGCGGACAGCGCTGACTGCCGCATCACGCAGAGCCTGCGGATCGTTGCCGCCGCTTGCTTGACGAATGCTCTGTTCGATGGACGAAACAGGATCGGAAGCTGTTGCCAGCGATGGTGCAGCTGTGGTCGCGGCAGTTGCGATGGTCGAGCCTGCACCAGAGAACACGCTTGTTACGCCGGAGAAAGCACCGCCGACAAGCGCGCCAACGGATGTGGTGAGCAGATAAAATACGACCAGCGTTGTTACGGCCCAAGATGTCAAACCATGCAGTGCGCCAGTGGTACGAGCGGCGCGGCCAGAGAGACGGCTTGCAACGTAAGCGCCGACGAAGGCTGCGATGAGGCCGCTGACGATCATCCATACGATGGAGCCAATGGAGAGCGATGTCGCAGTCGGCGTATCATTCTGCGCGGGGTCGATGACGCCAGCGCCGATCGCAAGGCCGAGAAGGTTGAGGATGAGGTGCAAGGCCAGCGCGATTGCGACGCCGGCAAATATGCTGCCCCAAGAAATATTCGTATTCGATTCTCTCAATACAGGAGCACGAATGCCTGTTTGGGATGCTGTATACACGGTCTGATCAGTCATTTCGCTCTCCTGTTACACAACGCTATTACGCGTCTGCGGCAGAAACGAGCGGATTATCGGTTTGTTCCGGCTCCGAACAGGAAATTCAAATTGTTTTACAAACAAGAACGATCATTATAGCTGAATATTTTCAACCATTTGGGGTTTTTATTGTTTACTGAAAGAAGAACGTCTGCCGCTGATCTCAGCTTTTGATCGTTTTACGCATTTTTCCCGCAATATCCTGAATATACTGCCATGCTACACGGCCAGACCGGCCACCACGGGTTGTAGCCCATGCTAAAGCCTCATGATGAAGTGTTTCACGCGCAAGGCCGAGGTCGAAATAGTCGGCATAACCGTCGATCATCGTCAGATAGTCTTCCTGGCTGCATTTGTGGAAGCCAAGCCACAGACCGAAACGATCCGATAGCGAGACCTTTTCCTCGACCGCCTCGGATGGATTGATGGCGGTGGACTGCTCGTTCTCCATCATGTGGCGCGGCAACAGATGGCGACGGTTGGATGTGGCGTAGAACAGGACATTGTCAGGACGTCCCTCGATGCCACCATCCAGCGCAGCCTTGAGTGACTTGTAGGCCGTATCATCATGGTCAAAGGACAGGTCGTCGCAAAAGACGATGATGCGATGATCCGAAGACTTCATGATGTCCATGAGGGCAGGGAGGGTGTGGATGTCTTCGCGGTGGACTTCCACGAGCTTCAGCGAAACACCACTCGATGCTCGCACGTCTTCGTGAACGGCTTTGACCAGCGATGACTTGCCCATGCCGCGCGCACCCCACAACAGCACGTTATTGGCCGCAAAGCCTTCGGCAAAACGCGCCGTGTTTTCGTGGAGAATGTCGCGGACATGATCGACACCGCGAATGAGCTGTAGCGCGATGCGGTTGGGACGGGCGACGGGCTGAAGCCAGGAATTGGCGGGCACCCAGACAAAACAATCGGCGCTATTCCAATCGTTTACGGCAGGCGGCGGGCCAGCCAGTCGCTCCAAAGCATCGGCCAGACGTCTTACTTCGGTGAGCAGAAGTGTATTCGTTTCTTCCGACGACATCGTAAAGTCTCCTGCAAACAATCCGTGGCGCGCGTCATGCGGCATAAAACTAGATTTTCTGCGGGTTAGCATGGTGTTTGTTGCCTTGAAAGGTTATGAGGCGTGGAAACGGTACGGCGCACGGCGTCTGTCTGTTGCATTCTAAGGAAGCGCAACTATATTCCGGCGGCTTGAAAGCCGGCCAGTGGCTAAGACTGCGCCCGAAATCTGAGGAGTTTTTTATGTTTATCAGCCAAGCTTTTGCCCAGGACGCGACGGGCACACCGTCTGCATTCGGGTCTGGCCTCGAGATGCTGTTCCTGTTCGCCCCGTTGATGGTGGTCTGGTACTTCTTCCTGATCCGTCCGCAGCGCGCGCAGTTGAAGAAGCGTCAGGAAACGCTGACGGCCATTCGCCGTGGCGACCAGGTCGTTCTTGGCGGCGGCATCGTTGGCAAGGTGACCAAGGTCATCGACGACACTGAGCTGGAAGTCGAAATCGCCGATGGCGTCAAGGTTCGTGCATCGCGCACCTATATTGCAGAAGTGCGCGTCAAGGGTGAGCCGGTGAAGACCGAAGCCCCGGCAGCCGCTAAGTAATAGCCGCGTCCACAATAAAAAGCAGGTTGCGGCAAACGCAGCCTGGGTTCTGACACCCAACCCTGACCGAGACCTAAATGCTTCATTTTTCCCGCTGGAAAACAGCCTTTATCTGGCTTGCCGTGCTTATAAGCGTCGTTATCGCTTCTCCAAACCTGTTTACCGACAAGCAGCTGGAAGGCATGCCGAACTGGTATAAGGATAATAAGGTAACGCTAGGTCTCGACCTTCAGGGCGGTTCCCACATCATGCTCAAGATCGAGCGTTCCGATATCGTAAAGGAACGTCTCGAAACGATCGTGGGCGACGTGCGCACCCAGCTGCGTGATGCCAACATCAAATATTCGGGCCTAGCAGGCAATGGCCAGCAGGTTCAGGTCCGCATTACCGATCCTGCTCAGTACGAGGCTGCAAAGACGGCACTTCGCGATCTGACGCTGCCGGTTTCGTCCGGTACTCTGGTTGGCACCTCCATCACCGAAGTGACCATGAGCGATGCGGGCGACAACCTGCTCCGTCTCAACCTGACGGATGACGGCATCAACTATCGCCTGTCTTCTGCCGTCTCGCAGTCCATCGAAGTCGTTCGTCGCCGTGTCGATGAAGTCGGCACCACCGAGCCCTTGATCCAGCGTCAGGGTTCGGACCGCATCATCGTGCAGGTTCCAGGTTTGCAGGACCCGCAGCGTCTGAAGTCGCTTTTGAACCAGACCGCGAAACTGTCCTTCCGCATGGTCGATACGTCCATGCCGGTGCAGGAAGCGCTGAATGGTCGCCCACCGGCAACGTCCGAAGTTCTCTATTCGCAGGACGATCCACCGGTTCCTTATCTGGTGGAACGCCGTGCGCTCGTTTCCGGCGACAACCTCGTCGATTCGCAGGCAAGCTTTAACCAGCAAAACAACGAACCCGTTGTCACTTTCCGTTTCGATAGCCGTGGCGCGCAGCGTTTTGCGCAGGCGACACAGCAGAATGTCGGCAAGCCTTTCGCCATCATTCTCGACAATCAGGTCATCTCCGCGCCGGTCATTCGTGAGCCAATCATCGGTGGTTCCGGACAGATTTCCGGTAACTTCTCCGTTCAGGGCGCGAACGACCTCGCTGTCCTGCTGCGTGCCGGTGCGCTTCCTGCCACGTTGACCGTTGTCGAAGAGCGCACAGTCGGCCCAAGCCTTGGCAGCGACTCGATCAATGCCGGTCTGATGGCCAGCGCCATCGGTGCCATCGGCGTCGTGATCTTCATGTTCGTTTTCTACGGCTTCTTCGGCCTGCTGGCGA
The DNA here is from genome assembly GCF_900100825.1 of Agrobacterium sp. DSM 25558. NCBI lineage: Bacteria > Pseudomonadati > Pseudomonadota > Alphaproteobacteria > Hyphomicrobiales > Rhizobiaceae > Agrobacterium > Agrobacterium sp. DSM 25558. The sequence goes on from NZ_FMUD01000032.1 coordinate 54,528, forward strand.
ACATCGCACTGATCGTCAACATCGTCATGCTGCTGGCTGTGCTCAGTATCATCGGATCGACGCTGACATTGCCGGGTATTGCCGGTATCGTGTTGACGATCGGTATGGCGGTGGACTCCAACGTTCTGATCTATGAGCGCATACGTGAAGAGGTGAGGAGCGGGAAACCGTTGATCTCATCGCTGGAGAACGGCTTCACCCGCGCCTTTGCCACAATCATCGACGCCAACCTGACGACGTTGATCGTCGCCAGCGTTCTGTTCTATATGGGCACCGGCCCGGTCAAGGGCTTTGCAGTAACGCTTGCCGTCGGTATCGTCACCACCGTCTTCACGGCTTACACGCTGACAGCCTGGCTGTTTGGCATGTGGGTTCGCCGCAGCCGTCCGAAGCATCTTCCGAATGGTATCCGCACCGCCATATTCGACGGTAAAGACTTCCCCTTCATGCGGTATCGTCGCTACGTGTTCATCTTCACCGGTGTGGTGATGCTGGGATGTATCGGCGGTTTCGTCACCAAGGGTCTGAACCTCGGCATCGACTTCCAGGGCGGTTCCGTCATCGAAGTGAAGGCAAAGCAGGGCGACGCCGATATTGCCGATATCCGTGACCGTTTGAGCCAGCTTAATCTCGGCGAAATCCAGGCTCAGGGCTTCGGAACACCACAGGATGTGTTGATCCGCATTCAGGCGCAGGAAGGCGGCGAGAATGCCGAACAGTCTGCCATTACGCTGGTACGTGGCGAGCTCGAGGACAAGTACGATTTCCGCCGCGTGGAAGTGGTCGGCCCCGCCGTTTCCGGTGATCTGACATTCACCTCCACCATTGGTATCGTTCTGGCCATGGTTGCCATTATGGGCTACATCTGGATCCGGTTCGAATGGCAGTTCGCGCTGGGTGCGATCATTTCCATGGTCCACGACGTGGTGTTCACCATCGGCCTGTTCGTCTTCCTCGGCATAGAGTTCAACCTCACCAGTATCGCGGCGATCCTGACGATCATCGGCTATTCGTTGAACGATACAGTCGTCATCTATGACCGTATTCGTGAGAACCTGCGGCGTTACAAAAAGATGCCGCTGTCGATGATCATTGACGTTTCGCTGAACCAGACGCTGTCGCGCACGATCCTCACGGGTCTGACGGTTATGCTGGCGCTGCTGTCGCTCTACCTGTTCGGTGGAGAGGTCATTCGTTCCTTCACCTTCGCCATGCTGTTCGGTGTTGGTATCGGCGTCTTCTCGTCGGTCTACATCGCAGCGCCAGTGCTGATCGCCTTCAAGCTGCGTCCAGGTGGCAATGATGCCGAAGACGATAAGGCCGACGCCAAGCGTGAGGCTATCGGCGGCAAGCCCGCCGTCTGATGGCAAGTGGTATAGAAATACGCCCGGCCCATTTTCCTGGCCGGGCACCCATCGATGCCTATGGCAATTACGGATTTCGTTTTGCCGACATGTCGCATCGCGGGTCGCTTCTTTGTCTGCCCTCCGGCATTCACGGCTGGAGCGTTGACGACGCAGCAAAGCTGGCAGTCGAAGACATCTCCAAGGTTCTCGATCAAGCCGGTGACATCGAGTTCCTGTTGATCGGTACTGGCGATTCCATGCGCGTTATTCCCAAAGAGCTGAGAGCAGCTTTGAAAGAAGCCGGTATTTCAGCCGATTCGATGAGCACCGGTGCGGCAGTGCGGACCTACAACATCATGCTTTCGGAATCCCGCGCCGTTGCGGCAGCACTGATTGCCGTCGAAGGCTGAAAGAGCGAATATTCATGGCGGAACGGATGGCGGACAAGGATACGTGCCTGACCATGTTGCGTGATCTGGATCGCGATCGCTATCTCGCATGCCTTCTTTCGCCGGAAGACAAACGCCCGGCACTCGCGGCACTTTACGCGTTCAACGCCGAAATCGCCCGAATCCGTGATCTGGTTCGCGAGGCGCTTCCCGGTGAAGTCCGGATGCAGTGGTGGCGTGATCTTCTCGAAGGCACGCCCCATGGCGAAAGTCTGGCAAATCCCGTTGCTGCGGCGCTTTTAAACGCGATCGACACACATAATCTTCCGCGCAAGACTTTGATCGATATGATCGAGGCGCGGATTTTCGACCTTTACGATGACGTCTTTGAAGACCGCAATGCTTTGGAAGGCTATGCCGGGGAAACGGCGTCGGCGCTGATCCAACTCGCCAGCATCGTGCTGTCTCCCGCAGACGCGGTGACCAGCGCGTCAGCCGCGGGCCATGCAGGTGTTGCGCAGGCAATGGCCGGTATGCTGCTGTTGATGCCGCTGCATAGGCGGCGTGGGCAGGTTTATATTCCACTCGATATGCTCGTCGCCGCCGGTCTGGACCGGGAGAGTTTTCTGGAAGGCAAGGATACAGCGCGTATCGCTGTTGCCATCGAGATATTCTGTGTGCATGCGCTGGATCATTTGAAGAACGCCCGGCAGGCAGGCATACCGAGAGCCGTTTTCCCGGCGTTTATTCCGGTGTCTCTGGCCGGCCGCGTGATTGGAGATGCGAGGCGCGCAGGGGCTGGTCTGTTTGAGCAGGATATCCAACTCTCCCAGCTTCGCCGACAATGGCTGCTTGGGAAATCCTCATTCCTGCAACGGTTTTGACAGGCTCAATATTCGCGCAAGGCTTGGTGGTTAAGAACCGGCACTTATGAGAATGTCACGTCCCATCAAGAACAGCCGCACGGAGCGACGTCTATGAACCCTGCAATCTGGATCGTCATTCTCTTTCCTGTCGGCATGCTTGGTTACTACCTGTTGCGCATGAGGCGGGATCCCGACGACGACGATCGTCACGATACGGGGCAGGCGATCCTTGATTTTGCACGGGCCTTTCCGACCGAAGCCATCCGCAGCTTGCACATGACCATTGATGGCAATGCCGTGTTCGTGCGTTTGCACGACAACAAAGCCGGGTTCATGCGCAATATGGGCAAACATCATGCCTGTATGCTGCTCGACCCGGAGCGCATTCAGGTGGAGCATCTGGAGACCGGCGACGGCTTCGTGGTGACCTTTATAGACACACCAAAATACAGCGGCGCTTACCGCTTCAAAACGGTGGGAGAAGCCGCAGAAGTCTCGCTATGGCTGCTCGGCAGCTATCTGGAAGCCGCCGAAGTCGAACCAGAAGCGCCCGCTCCTCAGGCAGCCGAAACGCCCGATTCGACGCCGTCGCCATCTGCCTCTACCTGAGCGAAGACGGGCGCAGGAACGCCGAGCCAAGCGGCGCAATCCGTCAGCGCGCGCACGGCCATCAACTGGCGTTTCATGATGGTCTTGTCTTTGCCTCGGAAGCGCTTGACGCCTTCCGGTTTGACGATGGAGCCGGGTTCCAGATCGGGGAATAATCCAAAATTGACGTTCATTGGCTGGAAAGACCGCTTGCCCGGTTCTTCGTCGGTGGACAAGTGGCCGCCGGTGATGTGGCTCAGCAGTGCGCCCAGCGCCGTTGTGGCAGGCGGCAGGCTGACCGGCTCGCCCTTGCGCTCCGCACTGGCAAAACGCCCGGTCAGAAGACCGATCGATGCGCTTTCAACATAACCTTCGCAGCCGGTGATCTGGCCGGCAAACCGCACGGATGGGCGCGATTTCAGTCTCAGAGACGGATCCAGCAGGCGTGGCGAATCGATATAGGTATTGCGGTGCAGGCCACCGAGTCGGGCAAATTCGGCATTTTCCAATCCCGGAATCATGCGGAAAATATCCGCCTGTGTTCCGTATTTCAGCTTCGTCTGGAACCCGACCATATTGTAGAGCGTGCCGAGCGCATTGTCCTGCCGAAGCTGGACTACGGCATAGGCCTTGACTGTGGGGTTGTGGGAATTGGTCAGGCCCATGGGCTTCATCGGGCCATGGCGCAACGTTTGGCGCCCGCGCTCCGCCATGATCTCGATAGGCAGACAGCCGTCGAAGTAAGGCGTGCCTTCCCACTCCTTGAAGCCCACCGTATCACCCGCGACAAGTGAATCGATGAAGGCGTTGTACTGCTCCTGGTCCAGCGGGCAGTTGATGTAGTCCTTGCCGTTTCCACCCGGGCCGACCTTGTCGTAGCGTGACTGGTACCAGCAGATATCCATATTGATGCTGTCACGGTGGACGATGGGGGCTATGGCGTCGAAAAAGGCCAGCGCATCCTCGCCGGTCTCGGCCTGAATGGATGCAGCAAGAGCGGGAGAGGTCAGCGGTCCCGTCGCGATGATCGTATTGTCCCACTCCTTCGGCGGCAGACCGGAAATTTCCTCGCGAACAATTGTTACCAGCGGATGCGCTTCGAGTTCAGCCGTCACTGCCTCGGCAAAGCCATCGCGGTCCACGGCAAGCGCGCTACCGGCTGGCACCTTGTGCTTGTCGGCACAGGCCATGATCAGCGAACCCGCAAGCCGCATCTCCGCATGGATGACGCCAACGGCATTGGCCGTTGCGTCGTCGGATCGGAAGGAGTTTGAACAAACGAGTTCTGCCAGCGATTCGCCCTGATGCGCATCCGTGCCGCGCACGCCGCGCATCTCATGCAAAATGACGGGAATGCCAGCTTGGGCAATCTGCCAAGCGGCCTCGGAACCGGCCAGGCCACCGCCGATGACGTGAATGGGAGAATAGGTCTTGTCTTGCATCGCGCACTCGCACCGCCACGCAGCACTGGAGTGCATTCAGGCGGATATGTTTGTGTGGTTTGAGAGCCGGTCCTTTTCAGGAGGCAATTTTGCGGATGCAGTACCACGGGAGAGGGTGGAGGCCAAACTTTTTCGGTGGTAGTGGTCGGCGACACCCACCGTCACCCCGCACTTGTGTGGACGAAATGTGGTTTACTTGTTGCATTGACCGGGACGCGCATCCCGGTCAATGCAGGCAGGAGGCCGTATTTCCGCACCGGTTTGAAAGAGCCGACATCAAGCAAGGCCCTGCCTGCTCCCTTTGACCCCGAACGGTTGATCGGGCTTTCGCCCGCACCACAAGACTGGGAGCAAGGCCATGATACAGGAACTTACCGTTGTTGGTATCGACATTTCCAAAGCCCGCTTCGATGTCTGCGCGTATCCTGCGGGAAAGCACTGGAGTACAGGCAGTTCA
>NZ_FMUD01000053.1:0-23610 GCF_900100825.1 Agrobacterium sp. DSM 25558
CACCATGGACGCGGCAACACCATGGACGCGGCAATCGGGCAAGTGGAAAGGCAAGAGCTTTATCGGTGGCGGGCGCTCGAAGGTGCGGGCTGTCCTGTTCATGGCGGCACTGGTTGCGTCCCGTCACAATCCGTTCCTCAAAGCCTTCCGCGATCGCCTCGTGGCATCCGGCAAGCCCAAGATCGTCGCCATTGTCGCCACCATGCGCAAGCTTCTCACCATCCTCAACGCCATCATCCGGGAAAATAAACCATGGCAAAACGCTTGACTGCCAAGACAGTCGCTCTGTCCTGCCGGACATCTCCCCCTCAGGTGGGGAGATCGAATCGCGGAGAGGTCTCGCCCATCTTTAACGCTGCAGACAGAGCGGTGAGCAAGCGTCCAGCCAATCTCCCTCCTTGTGGGGGAGATGTCCGGCAGGACAGAGGGGGGTAAGCCACACCCACTGCCATACGCTGGTCCCACGCGACCATGAACGACAGAATTTCCCGCCGCCCATCTTGCCATAACGGCTTGTTTACCCTGTTATGGTAAACAGGAGATTACGGCGCTTCTCACCAGGCAGCCGGCGGGGCTTTCATTCGTTTCACTGGGATCATCATGCAGCGGCTACTTCCGGCTCTTTTCGCGTCCATCCTCCTGTTGAGCGGCTGCACCTCCACCAGTTACGATTTCCTCGAAACGGCGTCCGTCGCGAAGCCGCGCTTCAAGGATAATGATCCGCAGGATTTCGGCGCGCGCTCTCCGCACAAGCATGATGTACACGGCATCGACGTATCCAAGTGGAATGGTGATATCGACTGGGCGACGGTCCGCAAATCCGGCGTGTCCTTTGCCTTCATCAAGGCAACCGAAGGCACGGACCGCATCGATGCGCGCTTCGATGAATATTGGCGCGAAGCCTCAGCCGCGGGTGTGCCGCACGCGCCCTATCATTTCTATTACTTCTGCGCCTCGGCGGATGCGCAGGCCGACTGGTTCATTCGCAGCGTTCCGAAAGAATCCATGAAGCTGCCGCCGGTACTGGACGTGGAATGGAACCCCGCTTCCCCCACCTGCAAGACACGGCCTTCACCGGATGTGGTCCGCGCCGAGATCCAGCAGTTCCTCACCCGCATCGAACGCCATTACGGCAAGCGCCCGATCATCTACACCAGCGTCGATTTCCACCGCGATAATCTGGTCGGCCAGTTCAAGAACTACCCGTTCTGGGTCCGCTCCGTCGCCGCCCACCCGGCACAAATCTATAGCGATCGCCAATGGGCCTTCTGGCAATATACCGGCACCGGCGTCATCCCCGGCATCTCCACGCCGACAGACATCAATGTCTTCGCTGGCACGGAAAAGAACTGGCGCACATGGGTGGCATCCGCCAACCAGCCGCGCGGCTGATTCAGAGATTTCAACTTGATTTTTGCGGCAATTCCAGCAGATGTGCTGTGAATTGATCGCATGACGTTGGAAACAAACGTCTGTTGACGCATTTCCACTGTCTTGCCCACGCTTCTGCCATAAAATTTGGCGAACGCATGGTCTAAATCGCACATTCGAGGAATTCTGATGTTCAGCTTTTCGCCACGCAGCTTTGCACTTGCTGCCACCGTTTTTACATTGTCCTGCGGCTCGGCACTCGCCGTCACCCCCGTGGCTTCGCCGGATGACCCGAAGCAGGTCACCTGCGGTGGCGATCTCAACACCTTCCTGCAAGGCGTAAAGACCGAAGCCGTCGGCAAGGGCGTGCTGGCAGAAGCCGTGGACAAGGCGCTGGCTGGCGCACAGATCGACCAAAAGGTCCTGTCGCGTGACCGTGCCCAGGGCGTCTTCCGGCAGACCTTCCTTGAATTTTCCCAGCGCACCGTTAGCCAGGGCCGGCTTGATATGGGCCGCAAAAAAATCCAGGAGCTGAACACCACCTTCAAGCGCGCAGAAGACGAATTCGGCGTACCCGCAGGCGTCATTGCCGCCTTCTGGGCCATGGAAACGGACTTCGGTGCCGTTCAGGGTGATTTCAACACCCGCAACGCGCTCGTGACGCTTTCACATGACTGCCGCCGCCCAGAACTGTTCCGCCCGCAGCTCATCGCGCTCACCGAAATGGTTCAGCATGGCGATCTCGACCCGGCCACCAACACCGGCGCATGGGCTGGTGAAATCGGTCAGGTGCAGATGCTGCCGAAGGATATCATTGCTTTCGGCGTGGATGGTGATGGCGATGGCCACGTCAACGTCAAGTCCAGCAGCCCGGATGCCATTCTGACGGCTGCAAAGTTCATCCAGCATCTCGGCTTCAAGAAGGGCGAGCCCTGGATTCAGGAAGTCTCCGTACCTGAGAACCTGCCCTGGGAAAAATCCGGTCTTGGCGGCACGCTGACGGCGAACGAATGGTTCAACCTCGGCGTCACCCCCAAGGATGGCAACAAGACCTTCGGCACCCTGCCCGCAGCGCTCATCCTGCCCCAGGGCCGCAAGGGCCCTGCCTTCATCACCTACCCCAACTTCAACATCTACCTGGAATGGAACCAGTCCTTCATTTACACCACGTCAGCCGCCTATTTCGCGACCCGCTTCATGGGCGCGCCGGTTTATGCCAAGGGCAATCCTGAGCCCGGCCTTGACGATACCGCCATGAAGGAACTGCAGACCAAGCTCGACGCGAAGACCCATGATGTCGGCAAGATCGATGGCATCCTCGGCTCCGGCACGCGCATTGCCGTTCAGCGCGAACAGCAGCGCCTCGGCCTGCCCGCCGATGGCTGGCCAACCCGCGCGCTGCTCGACGCTCTCTGATCGGTCTCCCCGTCATCCCGGACTTGATCCGGGAACCAGAGACCTGACGTCCGTCAGGTAAAAGGACTCTTATGCACCGCAGACTCGGTGCTGCTAGATGCCGGATCAAGTCCGGCATGACGGAAAGTCATAAAACGGCCATGGCATTAACCATGGCCGTTTACGTTTGTGGCCTACTCGCACCGAATTTTTCAAACCGTAATATAAGTTGTTTTTCAACGCATTGAGGCCAAGCGACGGAAAATACTCGCTCTTTCGTGTGCACTGCATCATAGAAACCGCTTTCCAAGAGACACAAAACGGTCATAATGATTACTGTCAACACAATGGAGGCAGAGCATGGCACTATCAAATTCTCTTAATGCCTTAGCAGTCGGTGTAGCGTTTGCGTTTGTCGGAGTGATGCTATTCATCTGACAAGCGACTTTGGGGTTTAACACGCACACCCAGTCGTTGATTATCATAAGCCATTAAAAAAGCGCAGGTTTTCGGGACCTGCGCTTTTTTCATATGGGAGTGGATGCTGTTTAGGCAGCCGATTGTTTCAAAGGTCGAAAGCCGACATTTTCCAGAACCGCATTCACCAGCGGCGCACGGTTCATGGTGTAGAGATGAAACTCGTTGATGCCCTTGCTTTGCAGATCGAGAATCTGCTCGGCAGCGACATCCGCCGCAACCTTCGCACGCTCGACCGGATTTTCATCGTAACCGGCAAATCGCTCATCGAGAAAAGCTGGAATACTCGTGCCACAACGCCCGGCAAACCGCTTCAACTGCGTCAGGTTCTGAATGGGCATGATGCCGGGAACGACCGGAATGGTGATGCCAGCCTTGGTAACCCGCTCCATATACCGCTCGAACATCGCATTATCGAAGAAGAATTGCGTCAGCGCGCGCGTCGCACCGTTATCGGCCTTGCGCTTGAGCATATCGATATCGACATCGGTGCTTTCGCTTTCCGGATGTTTCTCAGGATAAGCCGAGACCGAAATCTGAAAGTCATCGATCTCGCGCAGACCGCGAACCAGCGCTGCGGCATTCTCGTAGCCTTCAGGGTGTGGCTTGTAGGCCGTGCCGGGGCCAGTTGACGGGTCACCGCGCAAAGCTACGAAATGCTTGACGCCAATACCGCGCAGCTCTTCCACGACATCGTGCACTTCCTGCTTGCTGGCATCCACACAGGTCAGGTGAGAGGCCGTCGACAAACCGGCCACGGAGATCATCCGGTCGACGGCAACCAGCGTCGGTGCCTTTGTCGTTCCGCCAGCACCATAGGTCACGGAAACGAAGTCCGGGTTCCAGCGCGAAAGCTCCTCAACCGTCTCCCAAAGCTGCACGTCCATATCCGCATTCTTGGGCGGAAAGAACTCGAAGGAGAGCTTGAAATTTCCGCTTGTCTGGCGGTCTGCCTCTGTTTTTGTCATGTCATGCCCTCCCGGCTGAAAGAAGCGGTGCGTCGATGACCTGTTCGCCCGCAATCAGCAGACGCGGATCGCGCGCAACCCAAATTGTTACATCGAGCGACTGAGCAGAGGCGTTGCCGGAATGCAGATCGACCGCCTTCTCCGGCAAAAGCCCTGCCTTTTTCAGCCACTCTTCCATGGTTTGATGCGAAAAACCAAGACGAACATGCGCATGGTCTTCCCGCAGATATTCCAGCGTGTGCGGTGCCAGATCAATGATCACCAACCGGCCATTCGGGCGCAGCATGCGTGCCGCCTCGGCAAGCGCCATTTCGGGATGGTCGAGGAAATGCAGCACCTGATGAACCACCACCAGATCGAAATCCTGGCTCTCCAGCGGCAGGTTCAGGATGTCGCCATGGCGCACGGACGCATGTGCCACGCCAGCCTTGTCGAGATTGGAGCGCGCGACCGCCAGCATATCGCGGCTGGCATCGATGCCGATCGCACGGCGGTAAATACCGCTGAGAAGCTGAAGAATACGGCCCGTGCCGGTGCCAAGATCCAGCATGGAATCGACAGGCGTCGTGCCAATCAGTTTCGAAAGCGCACTTTCCACTGCGTCATCGCTGACATGCAGACGGCGAAGCTCGTCCCAAGCGGAGGCATTGCGGCTGAAATAATCTTGCGCCCGCTCCGCCCTTACCCGCTTGACAGAGGAAAGACGCTCGAAATCCCGCAAAAGAACGGCGTCGTTAGGAGACGCGACGGAAAGAAGCTGTTTGACCAGCTCTGCGGCCTTGCCATCCTGCTTCAAACGGAAGTATGCCCAGGCACCTTCCTGATAACGGTCGATCAGGTCTTCCTCGGCCAGAAGCTTCAGGTGCCGCGAAATACGCGGTTGCGATTGACCGAGAATCTCGGTCAGATCCGTCACGGTCAGATCGCCCGCGCCCAACAGCGCCAACAACCGAAACCGCGTCGGCTCCCCCGCAGCCTTCAACAGCCCCACCAGATTATCAAGCCCTAGAGCCAATTCACAAACCTCAAGCCAATCAACATATAAAGATATGTTTATACGATTAGCGAGGATATGCAAGATGGCAGCGGGGTCTCTCAACAGAAAATCGAGCCAATTCTGAATCGTGCAATAGGCAGGCTAGTCATTCAAGCAGCACGGCACCTACGCCGCCTGCGCCCAGCACGTCACCGGGATTGCGCAAGGGACAATCCTTTACGGACAGGCATCCGCATCCGATGCATCCTTCCAGATTATCTCTCAATTGCGTCAGCTTATTGATCCGCTTTTGCAGCTCGGCGCGCCATGCACTCGCAAGGTTTTTCCAGTCCTCGGCATTCGGCGTTCGCCCGTTTCGCAGCGACGATAACGCCTGTCGGATGTCCGCAAGCGGAATACCCGCCTGCTGGGCAATTTTGATGACGGCGACACGACGCAAAACCTCTCGCGGGTAACGCCGCTGGTTTCCGGAATTGCGAGAAGCCGACAACAAGCCTTTCGCCTCATAGAAATGGATCGTGGACACCGCAACGCCGCAGCGCTTGGCGACCTCACCGACCGACAGTTCGCGATGGATATCCAATTTTACAGCCATGCCCTTGACCTCAACCATAGTTGAGGTCGTATGAACCCTATCAGCTCATCAATCAAGCGTCAGACAACGGCGTTCAGAACGACCAACAGGAGTTGACCCATGATCTCAATCAAAGGACTTTACGAGACGCATCTGACAGTCTCGGATCTCGATCGTTCGATCGATTTCTACCGCGATGTCGTCGGCTTGGAACTGGCGCACAGAATTCCGGACAGAAACGTCGCCTTCTTCTGGGTCGGTGGCCGCGAGACATCCATGCTCGGCCTCTGGTCGATCCACAGTTCCCCCATGCAGATGAAACTGCACATCGCCTTTCGAACCACAATCGACCAAGTCATCGCATCGCCCGCCTCCCTGCGCTCGAAAGGCATAGTTCCGAGAAGCGGCGGAGGCACAGAGATCGATGAGCCCATTGTCTTCCCCTGGATGCCCGCAGTCAGCGTCTATTTCCACGACCTTGACGGACATTCCCTGGAATACATCGCGATTTTGCCCGAAAAGGCTCGCCCCGACATTCACGGGATCATGACGCTTTCGGAGTGGAACGGGCTAGCGAAAGGCTAGCGCGACAGCATCTATTGACGATGCGAGATTACATAGCAAAAGAGGCGGCCATCGCCGCCTCTCTCAAACTTTCGTCTGCTAAACTCAAAACTCTTCCCAGTCCGATGTCACCGCCAGCGCGGCATTGCCATGGCTGACAGGAACGCTGCGGCGTGCAGGGCTGGCCGCCGGGCGCGCGGGCTGAGGTACCGAGCGTGTGGCAGCGGCCTGCCTGCGGGCATCCGTTTGACCCAGCTGGAAGTTCGAAAGAAGGCCGTTCAGGTTGGCGCTTTCCTGGGCAAGCGACGCACCGGCGGCGTTCATTTCTTCGACCATAGCCGCATTCTGCTGCGTCGCATGGTCCATATGGTTGACCGCCGTGTTGACTTCGGCAAGCCCAGAGGACTGTTCCTGTGCAGCCGTGGCAATCGCCTCCATATGGACGTTGACCGTCTGTACCAGTTCGGCGATCTCGCCAAGCCCGGCCCCCGTATCACTCACCAGACGCACACCCTCACCCACGGCAATCGCAGAGTTGCTGATCAACTCCTTGATCTCCTTGGCAGCCTTGGCAGACCGCTGCGCCAATTCGCGCACTTCCTGCGCGACAACGGCAAAGCCCTTGCCTGCTTCACCGGCACGCGCTGCTTCCACACCGGCGTTCAGCGCCAGAAGGTTGGTCTGGAAGGCAATCTCGTCGATGACGCCGATGATCTGACCGATCTGCTTGGAGGAATTTTCGATCTTCTCCATCGCCGCAACCGCATTGCGAACCACATCGCCGGAATTGCTTGCCTTTTCCTTTGCAGTCCGCACCACGCCACGAGCTTCGGCAGAGCGTTTCGATGTCGAGGTCACATTGGCGGTGATCTGTTCAAGCGCCGCCGCCGTTTCTTCCAGCGATGCTGCCTGCTGCTCAGTGCGTTTGGCCAGATCATCCGATGCGGACGAGATTTCGTGCGAGCCGCTCGTCACTGTCGAGACCGACTGGCCAACGCTGGCCAGCGTCTCGCGCAACTGGCGAACCGAACTGTTGAAGTCTACCCGCAATGTTTCGAACTGCGATGTCAGCGGCTCGTGCAATTCGCAGAGAAGGTCACCCGATGCAAGACGCTTCATGCTGGCCGCAAAAGTGCTGGTGGCCTGCACCAGACGCGCTTCGGTTTCGGCTTCCGCCGCACGCTGCATGGCCTCACGCTCGTCTTCCGAACGCTTGCGGTTGATTTCGGCCTCGGCCTCAAGCTGCTTGTTGCGAATGGCCGCTTCGCGGAACACCTCCACAGAGCGCGCCATGCCGCCGATTTCGTCCTGACGGTTCGAACCGGGAATGGTGACATCAAGATTGCCAGCGGCTAACGAACCCATGCAGGCGGTCAGACGGGAAATCGGTCGAACGACGCGACCCATCACGATGTACATTCCGGCCGCAGCAACCGCCAGCGTCATGCCCAGCATGCCGCCGTAGATGATCAGGGAAGCAAGGGCTGCATCTCTCTGGGCGGTGGCCTGTGCAGTCAACTCGTCCATCGCCAGCGATGCCACCGCAGCAACAGTGCCGAGTGCGGCGGTGATTTTCTCGCGCCATTCGTCGATGCCGACAGGGCTCACCTGCCCATCACGCATCTTGCTGATGATATCGGCACGCCACTTGGAAAGATCACCGGAGAAATAGCCGGTTTCAGCCGCAGCAACGGCGTTTTTGAGCTCTGGCAGCGTGCTTGGATGATCAACGAGCACCTTCACCGAGCTCCAGGCCATCGCCATTGCGGCGTCGCTGCCCGCAAGTTTCAAGGTCTCTTCACTGCTGAAGGGGCGCTTGCCGCCAATAGGAACGTTCATGACGACAGCCGATGTGCCGCCGTTGGAGCGCGCTGCCCAGGCGAAGGCTCGCGTCTGCACCAGCCCAACCATCGTCGGATCGGCGGTACGGATGCCACTTTCGACAGCGATGGACGCCTTTTCAAGTCCTGCCAGAAACTCGGTACCGAGATCGAAGGACTGGCCTGCGACATCTTTGGGACGGGCGTCAGGCTCCAGCGTCAAAGCCGCATCGATCTTCTGACGCTGGGCGACCACACGGTCATAGATCGCTTTGGTGTTGTTGAAAGCCGAGGTGACGTCTGCGGAACTGACATTGCCCATGGCGGAGACCGCAGCGGCCATGCCCGCATCGACCTTGCCACGCGCGGTCTTCACGCTTTCAAGTGTTGCCGTCGCGGCAGAACGCGGAAGCTGTAGCGCGGTGCCGCTGTCACCACGCTCGCTGCGAAAAGCAAGAAGCGTGTTGAACAGCGCCTTGTCGACACTCGTCAGGTCGGCGGCCATCGTCTGTGATTGATAAAGAGAATAGGCATTGAAGGTCGATTTACCAACCATACCTGCCAGCGCAACGCTGACAACGACGAAAGCACCCGTCAAAGCATTTCGAATAGATAACATGTCAGCCCCACCAAACGAAGATGGTGAAATCTGACATAGCCCACTAAAAAAACAGTAAACCGTTTAAAAGCACAGCGTAATTAATTCATTTGACTACACAATACGCGGTGCATCCGCCAGCTCAGAAATACAAAAGGAGAGGAACCATCCGTCCCTCTCCCATTATTCGCAGCGGATAGTTTGATCAGCGCGTCAAACGCTTATACGCTTGACTGCCCGGGTTGAGCGCATCTGCACCCAAACGGCGGACCTTGTCCTGTTCGTAGTCTTCGAAGTTGCCTTCGAACCATTCCACATGGCCGTCGCCTTCGAAAGCGAGGATATGCGTGGCAAGGCGGTCGAGGAACATTCTATCATGGCTGATGATGATGGCGCAGCCGGCGAAGTTTTCGAGTGCCGTTTCCAGAGCGCCGAGTGTTTCCGTATCAAGGTCGTTGGTCGGTTCGTCGAGGAGGAGAACGTTGCCGCCCGCCTTCAGCATCTTCGCCAGGTGCACGCGGTTGCGCTGACCACCGGAGAGGTTGCCAACCTTCTGCTGCTGGTCGCCACCCTTAAAGTTGAAGGCACCGCAATAGGCCCGTGAGTTCATGTCGAACTTGCCGAGCTTGATGATTTCGGCACCGCCTGAGATTTCTTCCCACACGGTCTTGGAACCGTCGAGAGCATCGCGGCTCTGGTCGACATAGCCAAGCTGCACGGTCTCGCCGATGCGAACCGAACCGCTATCGGGCTTTTCCTGACCGGTGATCATCTTGAACAGCGTCGTCTTACCGGCACCGTTGGGACCGATGATACCGACGATACCGCCCGGTGGCAGCTTGATCGAGAGATCGTTGATCAGCGTGCGGCCTTCAAAGCCCTTCACGATGCCTTCCATCTCGATGACCACCTGGCCGAGACGCTCGGAAACCGGGATGATGATCTGCGCGTCGCCGGGACGCTGCTTGTCGGCGGCATCCACCAGCTGTTCGTAGGACTTGATACGCGCCTTGGACTTGGCCTGACGTGCCTTCGGGCTGGATGCAATCCATTCCTGTTCTCGGCTGATCGCCTTCTGGCGGCCTGCGTCTTCGCGGGCTTCCTGCTGCATGCGCTTGGCCTTCGCCGTCAGGTAAGCCGAGTAGTTGCCCTCGTAAGGAATGCCACGGCCACGGTCGAGCTCGAGAATCCAGCCGGTAACGTTATCCAGGAAGTATCTATCGTGGGTAATCATCATCACGGCACCGGGGTAATCGCGCAGGTGCTTTTCGAGCCATGCGATGGTTTCGGCGTCAAGGTGGTTGGTCGGTTCGTCAAGCAGCAACAGGTCCGGCTTGGACAGAAGCAGACGGCACAGCGCGATACGACGGCGCTCACCACCGGACAGCAGGGAAACGTCCGATTCCTTGGGCGGGCAGCGCAGGGCTTCCATCGCCATTTCGACCTGCTGTTCCAGATCCCACAGGTTCTGGCTGTCAATGATGTCCTGAAGCTTGGCACCTTCGTCAGCAGTTTCGTCGGAGTAGTTCATCATCAGTTCGTTGTAGCGCTCAAGCACGGCCGTCTTGTCGGCCACACCCACCATGACGTTTTCGAACGCCGTCTTGGTCTCGTCCAGATGCGGTTCCTGCTCCAGGTAACCAACGGTCGCACCTTCGGCAAGCCACGCTTCACCGGTGAATTCCTTGTCCTGACCTGCAATGATGCGCAGCACCGTGGACTTACCGGCACCGTTGGGGCCGAGAATACCGATCTTGGCATCCGGGTAGAAGGACAGGTTGACGTTTTCAAGGATTTTCTTGGCGCCGTAAGCCTTGTTCAGCCCCGACATGTGGTAGATGAATTGACGTGCCATTGTAGCGAATGCTCCGCGTCAGATTTGAAAATTCGAATGGGAAATTTGCCGCTATGTAGGGTAAATAGGGCCTGGGAGCAACCTCTTGCCCAACAATAAGCACCGCTGAGGAGAGATGAATGGACGATATGCCCTTCAGTGAAATCAATCGGCTGGCAAGTCCGTCAGGCTCATCCATCGCCTACCGGCATGAGCCAGCGCATGGCCAGCCAAAAGGCGTCCTGATGATTTGCCACGGACTGGTGGAACATGCGGGCCGATACCGCCGCTTTGCCGATGTCATGGCGCAACAGGGCTTCGAGGTCTACGCCCACGACCATCGTGGCCACGGCCGCACGAAGGCAGACGACGCCCCCATCGGCCGTTTCGCCTGGAAAGACGGAGTCACCAAGGTCATCAGCGATGTCATGGCCATGCGCACAATGGTTGGCGAACGCCACCCCGGCCTGCCCGTCATCCTGTTCGGCCACTCCATGGGCGGCCTCATTGCGCTCAACACCGCCGTCAGCAATCCCGGCAGCTTCGATGCCCTGTCGATCTGGAACTCCAACCTCAACCCGGGCATCATGGGCCGCCTGGCGCAAGCCGTTCTGCGCATCGAGAAAATGCTGAAAGGCTCGGACGTCCCAAGCGCCATCCTGCCCAAAGCGACCTTCCGCATCTGGAACAGCAAGATGCCGGAAAAACGCACGGTGGCCGATTGGCTGAGCCACGACAAGGCGGCAGTCGATGCTTATGTCGGCGACCCGCTCTGCCAGTTCGAAGCCAGCGTCTCGCTGTGGCAAGACGTCTTCGAGATGTCCTATCGCGGCCCGAAACTCCTGTCCCGCCTGCCAAAAGACCTACCCATCCTCCTGGTCAGCGGCAACGAAGACGCCGCCACCAACAATGGCCGCGAAATCGTCTGGCTGGCAAAACAATTCCGCGATGCAGGCTTTACGCGGGTAGAAGACACGATCTACCCCGGCATGCGCCACGAAACCCTGCACGAAATCAACTGGGAAGTTCCGGCAGCCGATTTCGCGGCGTGGGCGAGGAAGGTTGTGACGCTATAGTCCCGCTCTTCCGTCACGCAGCACTCGGATAACAGTTTCCAGCGGCAACGTCCCCTCCTTCCGTCACCCCGCACTTGCTGCGGGGTCCAGTCACCCCAAGCCTTGGGGTGAAAGACTCTTTCGCCGCGCAGACGCGCGTCTACTGGGCTCCGGATCAAGTCCGGGGTGACGGAGGTGAGAGTTTTGCGTTAAACTGGCCTCTTCGTTTAGGCAAGCCAACAGTGGCTCAAGTGTCGCGAGACCGCGTTACACGATTTAACCTTTGCGTGCTTTTTACAAGTATGCAATCCATTGGCAATGCGACAAGGCTATGTCTATATTCTGGCATCGAAGCGTAATGGTACTCTATACACCGGGGTCACCAGCGATCTAGCGCATCGTCTGTACGAACACCAAAACAATCTGACGCCCGGCTTCACAAGCAAATATGGCACCAAGACGCTCGTTTGGTTCGAGACACATGATCTCATAACAGATGCGATTTCCCGTGAAAAAACCATCAAGAAATGGCCTCGAAAATGGAAGCTTGATCTCATCGAGACCATGAACCCGGATTGGGCCGATATCGCGCATTACCTTCTTTAAAAGCGGCATCCATGGCCGTAATCGTGTTTAACGCGAACTGCTATCCAGCCTGAAACTGAGAGGCCAGTTTTGCGGTAGTACAAACACCTCCGTCAGGAACTAAAATCTGAGCGCCATATTGCGCACAATGGGTCTGCGCCTCGCTGTTCAGCCCCTTTCCGAGAACGCGTCACACTCGTAAACCTCGCAGTGGTTTACCTTATTTCCAAATCGGAATGGCGTCATGAGATAATTTCACATGCGCGCAAAAGTTCGTCCGTCTATAAACTCCTGAAAATTGTGAGAAAGACATGGCCGAACCTTCCAAGAAAAAACAACCGCCGCTGACTGGCATTCGTGTCATCGAACTTGCCCGCGTGCTGGCTGGTCCCTGGGCCGGGCAGATGCTGGCCGATATGGGGGCCGATGTCATCAAGGTGGAAAGCCCTGATGGTGGTGATGATACCCGTGCCTGGGGGCCGCCCTTCGTGGAGAGCGTTGATGGCGATAATCTTTCCGCCGCCTATTACCACTCCACCAATCGCGGCAAGCGCTCCATCACCGTCGATCTGAAGACCGACGAGGGTCGCCAGACGGTGCGCAGGCTGGTGAAGACCGCAGATGTCGTGATCGAAAACTTCAAGCGTGGCGGGCTGGAGAAATACGGCCTGGATTACCAGTCGCTCCGAGCGCTGAACCCCAAGCTCATCTACTGCTCCATCACCGGCTTCGGCCAGACCGGCCCTTACGCGGATTTCGCCGGTTACGATTACATCGTCCAGGGCATGTCCGGTTTCATGTCGATCACCGGGGAACCGGATGGCCAGCCGATGAAGGCGGGCGTTGCGGTTGCCGATATCTTCACCGGCATCTATTCCGTCACCGCCATTCAGGCCGCCCTCATCCACGCCATGCGCACCGGCCAGGGCCAGCATATCGATATGGCGCTGCTGGATGTGCAGTCCGCCGTTCTGGCCAACCAGAACATGAACTACCTGATTTCCGGCAAGGCCCCCGTGCGGCTGGGCAATGCCCACCCGAACATCTCGCCCTATGAGGTTGTGCCAACCGCCGACGGCTTCCTCATTCTGGCCGTCGGCAATGACGGGCAGTTCCGCCGCCTGTGCAAAATCCTCGGCATCGATGCGATCGCAGATGACGAGCGTTATGCGACCAACAAGGCGCGCGTTGCTCACAAGGTCGAGGTCCGGCAGATCGTCTCCACCGAGACGCTGAAATGGATGAAGCGCGACCTGCTGACGGCCTGCGAAACCAATGCCGTTCCCGCCGGACCCATCAATTCCATCGAGGAAATGTTTGCCGATCCTCAAGTCCAGTCACGGGGACTGCGCGTTGATCTTCAAGCAGCAGACGGCACCGTGATTCCTGGTGTAAGAACACCCATCGTATTGTCGGAAACACCTCTGCGCTATGAGCGGCCCAGCCCGCGGCTTGGCGAACATCAGGCAGAGGTGCTGGCGGAGTTGGACGACATAGAAAGGAACCTGGCACCATGAAAAGAACCGGCGGACAGTTGATTGTCGAAGCCCTGAAAGCCAATGGCGTTTCGCGCGTTTCCTGTGTGCCGGGCGAAAGCTATCTGGCCGTGCTGGATGCGCTCTACGAAAGCGGCATCGAAACCGTTATCTGCCGTCAGGAAGGTGGGGCTGCGATGATGGCCGACACCTGGGGACGGCTGACAGGCGAACCCGGCATCTGCATGGTCACCCGCGGACCCGGTGCTACCAATGCTTCCGCCGGTCTGCACATCGCCATGCAGGATTCCATTCCGATGATCCTCTTCATCGGCCAGGTGCAGCGCGATGCACGCGAGCGCGAAGCTTTCCAAGAGGTCGAATATCGCCGCGCCTTCACCGAATTTGCCAAATGGGTTGGCGAAATCGATGATGCCCGCCGCATCCCGGAATTCGTCACCCGCGCCTTTGCGGTCGCCACATCCGGTCGCCCCGGCCCCGTGGTCTTGAGCCTGCCCGAGGATATGCTGGTCGATCTGGTGGACGCACCGGAAGCCAAGCCCTACACACCAGTCGAAAACCATCCCGGCCCCAAGCA
Organism: Agrobacterium sp. DSM 25558; assembly: GCF_900100825.1. Classification (NCBI taxonomy): domain Bacteria; kingdom Pseudomonadati; phylum Pseudomonadota; class Alphaproteobacteria; order Hyphomicrobiales; family Rhizobiaceae; genus Agrobacterium; species Agrobacterium sp. DSM 25558. The sequence goes on from NZ_FMUD01000053.1 coordinate 14,312, forward strand.
AATGGCCAAATTCGCAGAGCTGCTGGGCGCTGCCAAGCGTCCCACGGTCATCGTCGGCGGCACGCGCTGGACGGAAGACAGCGTCGCGAAATTCAAGGCATTCGCTGAGACCTTCAAGCTGCCCGTTGGCTGCTCCTTCCGCCGCCAGGCGCTGTTCGATCACCTTAGCCCGTCCTACGCGGGCGATGTCGGCATCGGCATCAACCCGGTGCTGTCGAAGGAAATCAAGCAATCCGATCTGATCATCCTCCTCGGCGGGCGCCTGTCGGAAATGCCCTCCTCCGGTTACACCCTGCTCGACATCCCCTACCCGTCCCAGACGCTGGTGCATGTCTATCCACAAGCGGAAGAGCTTGGCCGTGTCTACCGGCCAGACCTTGCGATCTGCGCATCCCCCACGGAATTTGTGGAAGCGCTTTCGACACTGGAGGAAGCGCCGCAGAACCCCGTCTGGGCAGACCGCACCGCTGCCATGCACGACGCCTATCTGACATGGTCCACCCCACCAAAGACCGGCCCCGGCCCGGTGCAGATGGGGCCGATCATGGACTGGATCGAAGCCAACACGCCTGTTGATGCCATCTTCACCAACGGCGCGGGCAACTACGCCACATGGCTGCACCGCTTCCACCGTTTCCAGCGCTTCAACACGCAATCGGCCCCCACCTCCGGCTCCATGGGTTACGGCCTGCCTGCCGCAGTCGCCGCCAAGCACCTGTTCCCGGAACGTGAAGTCGTCTGCTTTGCCGGTGACGGCTGCTTCATGATGCACGGGCAGGAATTCATCACCGCCGTGCGCTACGGCCTGCCGATCATCACCGTGCTGGTCAACAACGGCACCTACGGCACCATCCGCATGCATCAGGAACGCGAATATCCCGGCCGCGTCAGCGGCACCGACCTCGTCAACCCCGACTTCGTCGCCTTCGCCAAAGCCTATGGCGGGCATGGTGAGCTAGTGGAGAAGACGGAAGATTTCGGCCAGGCTTACGAACGCGCCCGTGCCAGCGGCAAGCCTGCGATTATCGAAGTGAAGCTGGACCCGGAGGCCATTACGCCTGCGAAGACGCTGACGCAGATTCGGAATAAAGCCTAAAGGTCTGCGAGACCGTTGACGCAGATTCGTGGGCGGACGTAATCTTGTCCCTTGCCCTTGCCCTCCCCCTCATTCCTGTGCTTGTCACAGGAATCCAGTCAGCCCAAGTCTTTGGGCTGGGAGGAGTCTTCTCATCGTGCAGACGCACGATGACTGGATTCCTGTCACAAGGACAGGAATGAGGGGAGTTAGAGAACATCATGCCAAACACACCAATCCCACCCATCACCCCACGCACCGCGACCATCGAACCCTCAGCCGGTGCTCCCTTCGAAGCCGTCCGTGTCGCCCGCGATGTCCTGCACACCTGCCGCACCGCCGGTCTCGCGACGCTCGATCCGCACAGCGGCTATCCCTACAACACCGCCACCAACATCGCCGTCGAGCCGGACGGAACACCGTTCTTCTTCACCGCCCGCCTTGCCCTGCATGCCCGCAACATCGAAGCCGACCCGCGCATTTCGCTGGTACTGGCACCTTTCAACAAAGGCGATGCGCTGACCCTGCCGAGGTTGACGCTGGTTGGTAAAGCCGTGCTGATGGTGGATGACGAGGTGCCGTTGGCCAAGGCGCGCTATATCGCCCGCTACCCCAAAGCCAAGCTCTATCTGTCCCTGCCGGATACGCAGCTGTACCGGCTGGACATCGAAGGCGTGCAAATCAATGGCGGCCCTGCCCGCAATGCCAGCAACATCACGCCCGCTGATCTGCGCACGGATCTCTCGGGTGCAGATGAGATGGAGGCCGAGGTTACCCGCCTGAATGCTATCAAGGGCGAAGCATCCAGGCTGGCGACCATGGCAGGCAGAAAATCCGGCGCATGGAAAATCACGTCGATCGACCCGGATGGGATCAATCTCGCCTCGGTGAATGACCTTGCGCGATTGTGGTTTGAAGAGCGCGTAGAAAACGCCAATCAACTTGCGAAGACGCTGACTCAAATGTCGAACTAGCAGCGCTAAGGCATTCGGAAGACAGCACTCCTCATCCATCATCCTGAGCCTGTCGAAGGAGTGGGAGCAACGCGACCCTCAAAGGCCGAGGGATGCTTCGAGGGCTCTGTGCACCGCCTCAGCATGAGGGCAGCCTGTGGCGACCGGTTGCAATGAACAAAAACGCACCCCCAAGCAACAATCCATGCCCGATATTTCCATTTCGTTAACCATCTTCGTTAACAATATGCATCGCACCATGAATGTCGCGGTGCGTTGAAGAGCGATGAATTCAGGCTCTGCATTCGGGGGCCCTTATGCCAGTTATTACATTTGCAAATACCAAGGGCGGCGCTGGCAAGACCACGGCCGTTCTGCTGCTCGCCACCGAACTTGCCCGCATGGGTCACCGCGTAACGGTGCTGGATGCCGATCCGCAATTGTGGATTTCGCGCTGGTCCGAAATGTCCGGTGAGATGAAAAATCTCTCGGTCATCTCCCATATCACCATGGCGTCGATGGAAACGCATATTCGCGAAAACAGGGCCACTACGGACTGTTTCATCATCGACCTCCCCGGCACCAAAAGTCCGCTGCTGACGATGGCGCTCGGTATTTCCGACCATGTGCTGATCCCGGTTCAGGGCTCTGCCATGGATGCCCGCGGCGCATCCGAAGTGCTGGAGCATATCGAGCTTCTCAACCGAAAGATGGGCATGAAGATCGATCATTCCGTCGTGCTCACCCGCGTCAACGCCATGATCAGCACCCGCTCCATGCTGCTCGTCAAAGCGCTGCTGGCGGAAAAGAGCGTTCGCGTTCTGAACACGCCGATTGCCGAGCGCGCCGCCTTCCGGGATATTTTCGATTACGGCGGCACGCTCGAAGCGCTGGACTGTCAGAAGGTCAGCAACGTCGAAAAGGCGATGGAGAATGTGCGCAACTTTGCCTACGAGGTTTTGCGCCTGATGCCGGTTCGCGTCGTTCGTTCTGACCGCGATGCAAAATTCCTCGGTCGCAAAGCGGCCTGATAATCCAACACTTTCATGCGCCCGGCACGTTTTGCGACCGGGCGCAAAATTTTGCTTGATTTGGAAATGATCGTTTCCTATATTGCGACCATGACCAACGCCCCATCACCATCTTACCCTATTCGCCAGCGCGGCCGCCCGCGTGAGTTCGATGTCGATCTGGCCATCGACAAGGCCATTGGTGTGTTCTCGGAACGCGGCTATCACGCCACATCCGTGGGTGATCTGACGCAGGCGATGGAGCTGACACAGGGCAGTCTTTACAAGGCTTTCAGGGACAAGAAGGACATCTATATCGCCGCTGTCGAGCGCTACAAGCTGGTGCAGACGCAGCGTTTCGAGGCTGCTGTTCGAACCGGCAAAACCGGGCGTGAGAAGCTGCGGGCCGCCATGAATTTTTATGCCGATGCCTGCGTGGGACAGTCAGGCGGGCAAGGCTGTCTCGTCGTCGGCGCTGCTGCCGATCTGACCTCTCTGGATGAAGATACGGCGCGTGTCGTGCGCGGTGCCATCAGCGCGCGCGAGACCATGCTGGGCCGCCTCGTGCGGGAGGGACAGGCGGATGGCTCGGTATCGAACACCATGGATGCAGACGCCTCCGCAAAAACGGTGCTCTGCCTGATTTACGGCATGCGGGTGGTGGGCAAGACCGGCCTGACGAAAGCGGAACTCAAAGCTGTGGTCGATGTGGCCATGAAGGTTTTCGACTGATTTTACGCGTATTTTGGAAACAAATGTTTCCTAATTTGGAGAATGGACATGACATCTACAGTGCTTGGTTCTGAACCTGCACAGGAAGAGGCGATCTCTTCCGCGATGATTTTTCTGCTGGCCAGTGCCTGCGGTTTGATCGTGGCAAACCTTTATTACGCCCAGCCACTGGCCGGTGTCATTGGTGCGGAACTTGGCCTTTCCGCCGGGGCAACCGGGCTGATCGTGACGCTGACACAGATCGGTTACGGCTCGGGGCTGCTGTTCGTCGTGCCGCTGGGTGACCTCATCGAAAACCGAAAACTGATCGTGACTACCGTCGTCATGGCGGTCGCGGCTTTGGTTGCGGCAGCACTGGCACCGCACGCATCGCAGTTTCTTATGGCTGTTTTCCTCGTCGGCATCAGTTCCGTGGCGGTGCAGATGATCCTGCCCCTGGCCGCGCATATGACGCCGGATGCCAGTCGCGGCCGGGTTGTCGGCAGCATTATGAGCGGCCTGATGGTTGGCATCATGCTGGCGCGTCCCCTATCCAGTGTGCTGTCGGAGCTCGTTTCCTGGCGCGGCGTGTTTCTGATGTCGGCTGTCGTCATGGCCGTGCTGGCACTGGTGCTCTATCGTCTGCTGCCACGCCGTATGCCGGATGCGAAACTGCCGTACCGCGCCCTCCTGGCATCCATGGCAAAGCTGGCTGCAAACACCCCTCTTCTGCAACGGCGCGCTATCTATCAGGCAGGCATGTTTTCCGCTTTCAGCCTGTTCTGGACGGTGACGCCGCTTTATCTCAGCGGTCCGGTCTTCCAGTTGTCACAAGCTCAAATCGCGCTGTTTGCGCTGGCCGGTGCGGCAGGTGCCGTCGCCGCTCCGATTGCGGGTCGTATGGCTGACCGAGGCTGGACTTGGGCCGCAACGCTGGGTGCACTGCTGGCGGGGATGGCATCATTCCTCATCACCCACATCGCACCCGAAGGTTCGCATCTGGCACTGGCGCTGCTGGTCGTCGCAGCAATCGTGCTGGATTTTGCGGTCACGACCAATCTGGTCTTGGGCCAACGCGCCATCTTCACGCTGGGCGCAGAATTCCGCAGCCGCCTCAACGGCATCTTCATGGCGACGTTCTTTATGGGTGGTGCCGTTGGTTCAGCGGTCGGTGCCTGGGCCTATTCGCAGGGCCAATGGACCGCTGCCTCATGGCTGGGCTTTGCGCTGCCTGCCATGGCATTCGCATGTTTCCTGACGGAACGGCGGGCCGGAAAACGAGTGCCTAAATTAGGGTGAAGGTAGGACCAATAATTTGGACGTCATCCTCGCCCTTGTGGCGAGGATCCACCCACGTTCAATGTTGGGGTTCGTTAGATCCTCGGGACAAGCCCGAGGATGACGTTGGAGAGAGTGTTGAGCGAGTTGCTCTTACTCAGCGAACTCCACCACAACACCGGGACGGACCATCTTGGCCAGTTCCGTTGCATCCCAGTTCGTCAGGCGGATACAGCCATGGCTGTTGGTCTTGCCGATTTTGGATGGTTCCGGTGTGCCGTGAATGCCGTAGGTTGGCTTCGACAACGCAATCCAGACCGTGCCCACTGGACCGTTAGGGCCCGGTGGAATCTGCAGAATCTGGCTGTTCTGGCCCTGCTGGAAGTTGATCTTCGGGTTATAGGTGTAGCCGGGATTGAGCGCGATGCGTTCGACCGTATGCGTGCCGGATGGCGAAGGCGTATCCGAAGAACCGATGGTGGCGGGATAAGCCGCGATCAAAACGCCCGCTTCATCATAGGCAAACACCTGCTTGATACCCTTATGGGCAACGATGCGGGCAACCTGACCCTTTTTGGTATCACCGGGATTAACGACCTTGATGATGGTGCCGGGAACGGTGAAATCGATGCCGGGGTTCAGCTCCTTCAGATAGGTTTCATCCATATGAAAACGCTCGGCCAGCGCCTCTGAAGTTGAGGTGAAGGCCATGGCCGGAAGCTGCGCCTTTTCGGCGTAGTCATCAGGAATGGACGCGACATAGGGACCAGCCGCATCTGCTGCGGTGATCGTATAATCGACGATCGCCAAACCGCCAGTGTTGCGCAGGCGCTCCAGAATATCATCGGTATTATTAGGGTCCAGACGGTCGCCTGTCATGTCCTGCCAGGCGGCGATGGCCTTGTTGACGTTATCGCCCATCTTGCCGTCGATCACGCCAGGCGAAATGCCTTCTCGGTCGAGAAACACTTGCAGTGCCACGATTTCCTGGCGAGAGCGGTTGACCGGAGCCGTGACCGGCTGGTTCCGCTCGATCAGGTGGTCTGGCTGCGGCACGGCGGTGACGGTGCTTTCGCCCGGCATGGGCTGGCCAAGCGGCGCGCTTTCAACGGCACCGGGTCCTGCGACGGAACCCGTATAAGGGTCGATATCGCTGCCATCGCCCCGATACTGCCGATAGTCCTGACCATTGCCGTTGCCCTGATAGCCATAATCACGCTGGGGTGCGCGGTTTTGGCTGGGTGCCGGTGGATAATAGGTGTCATTCTGATTGGAATAGGGATCGCGATAAACGTCCTGCTGCGCCTGGCGGCGCGGCGCGGCACCCTGCGGCATTTCCGTTGCAAGGAGATTGCCGTAACGGTCGAAATACACCGTGCGGCCCATACGGTCGCGGCTAATGACGATGTCGCCACGCTCGGGCATGAAATCGAGAACACGCCCGTCAGGCGTGACCATCATGGGCTGTTCCTGATAAACCTGTCGTTGCTGCGCGCTGGCCTCAGCAGGCAGGAGGACGGGTGTCATCGCGGCAGCGAGACCGAACATTGCGTTAATTAAAAGTTTCACGATTCTGCGATCCCTTGGGTTCTTCCCAATACACACACGTTAATCTTGACCCTATTGTGAAAAAGATGAATTCGCGGTTAATGCAATCTTAATTTCCCGTCGCTGCGATAGCTTTTGCGTGATTGCGACGTCAATAGGTCAGTGAAGGAGCGAAAATGCGAGCGCTGAAAGCCGGAAAATCCCCCACCATCTTCCTCGATGAAACATCCCTTTTCGATATCGGTGCCTGCGTGGTCGATGGTATCGATGTTGCTCCGGGGCGTGCCATCCCCGACGATGGCGATCCTCGCATCGATCATTCGCTAGAGGGATTTCTCTTCACCTGCGGTCCTGACCATATCCGCCATCCTGAGCCCATCAAAGGTGACGCGAACGGAAGAAAATACCCTCTCCATGGTTCTTTTTCCTCCCACCCTGTCGAGATAACGCGCTGGTCTACTGAGGGAGGTAATGCGAATGCCGGGGCAAGGGTTCCGCTGGTCCTGGCCGATGGCGGCACCGCGCTTCTGGAAAGAGAGTGGACTATCGACGGCGAAACCGGCGAAGTCAGCCTCAACGACCGCGTCACCAACACCAGCGACGCTGCGCGTCCGGTCTTTCACATGTACCACATGAATGTCGGCGCAAGGCTGTTCGATGATGCGGTGAAGCTGCAAGGCGCGATGTTTGACGGCGGTGGATTCGGCTGGCGCTTCGGCGAAGAACCGGGCGGCGTCTTCTGCGTGCCAGCGGGAAATGACGGTGACGGTTGGGCCACCATGATGCTTGGGCCGATTACAGCCATTGGCGGGCGGACGCTGAAAGTCAGCTTCCGCACGGATACGCTTCCCTATTTGCAGATGTGGCGAAACCAGCAGGCCCCGGCAGATGTCATGGGCATAGAGCCGGTATCGCACCGCTGGGTCAGCCGCTCCGAACTTGAGGCGGCAGGGGAGTTTCACATGCTGAATCCGGGTGAGAACAGGACATATGGCCTGCGCTTTTCTATTCTCTGAACAGGCCCGCAATTGGAATGGCTTATCATTGACGCACCCTGTTTAACCCCTTAAACCGGGTGCGAAATTTAGGACGGCACGGCAAGTTATGCCGGGCTGCCACGGTCACCGGAGGACGAGAAAATGGATATCAGGCGCATTGACGACGAATATTCCGTAAGCGGCCAGATCAGCGTTGCAGACCTTGATGAGGTCAAGGCGCTGGGTTTCAAATCCATCGTCTGCCATCGCCCAGATGGTGAAGAAGACGGCCAGCCGCTGTTTGCGGATATTGCCCAACGCGCCGAAGAACTCGGCATCGCCGTCGCACATGTGCCGGTCGGTCGCTTTGGCGTCGATGCCGATGCGGTCGCAGGCATGGTCGATGCACTGGATGAGTTTCAGCGCCCGATGCTCGGCTTCTGCCGTTCCGGCGCGCGCTCCACGGCGATCTACGAAAAGACCCATCACATCCGCGGCTGATCTTTATCCGCACGCGTTAATTCTACCCGAAATACCAACAGGAGTTTTCAGCATGAGCATCAAGCGTATCGAACCCGGCAAGCGCATGAGCGGCGCAGTCGTTCACGGCAACACCGTCTACCTCGCCGGTCAGGTGGGTGAAGGCACATCCGTGACCGAACAGAGCAAGTCCGCTCTCGCCGAAGTCGACCGCCTGCTGGCTCTTGCCGGTTCCGACAAGTCGAAGATCCTCCAGACCATCATCTACATCTCCGACATGTCCACCTTTGGCGAAATGAACGCCGTCTGGGAAGGCTGGATCGATCCGGCAAACCCACCAGCCCGCGCCACCAGCGAAGCGGCGCTGGCGACACCGGACTACAAGGTCGAGTTCATCGTGACAGCTGCGATCTAAGCGGTTTGATTTCTTTGGAAAAGCCGGTCCTTGGGGCCGGCTTTTTTGTTGTTGGTCTTATCGGCTACATCCTGCGCCCTCATCCAGCCTTCTATTCGTTCTGTCAAAAACCCCGGCCTTGCTTGTGGTCAAGCTTCGCCGTTCACGCGACGTCATCTGCCCGTGGTTTGCTTCGCCGTTACCCCTTTGAGAACACACGCAAATGCGGAAATGTCTCTGGTATGGTGTTGGTCGTCGGTCCGCATTTGCGTGGCCTCCGATCTTTCAATCAGCCAGACCGGATCGGGAAGAAACCGGGCCAGCTTTGGTCGTCTTCCTGTAAACCGCCTGCCCCCATTGCCCGAAAACCGTTTACGGAATTTCGGACGATGAAGCAGGCAGGCCCATCTGGCATTGCCTTTGATGATTACCCGCACGTCTACGGCCAATCACCACCCTCCACCTGCCCCGACAGTGTCTCGCGAAACACTCCAGCCGTGAAGGTGTGGGGATTGTAGGCATGGGTTTGGTGGCCGTGGAGAAAACTTTTTTTATTTATTTTTTGGGGTGGGAAAAGTGACGGTTTGTGGATGGGGCTTACCCCCCTTGTAACTTCCCTTCGCCGTCCTTTGGCGTTTTAATGCCCTGTGCGGTGGCGGATGTGAGACCGAAGCCCCTTAGGGACACCAAGCCCGTGGCAGAGCCCGGTTGTGCATCCGCCGTTCCATCGAACCCGAACAGTCGCCAGGGCCGCTTGCGCGTGCAAAGCCCGATTAGGCAAGGATGGGATAAGATGGATATTATCGTTGGTATCGACGTGTCGAAGGAGCGTCTCGACGTTGCGGTTTCACCCTCTGGTGCAAGCTTTTGTGT
>NZ_FMUD01000034.1:0-55225 GCF_900100825.1 Agrobacterium sp. DSM 25558
GTTATACCAGTCGTCGGTAAGACTGACTCTCTTGGGGATTCCCAACGACGGACGAATCTGAATCTGTGGAGCAAACAGGAGGTTTGCGATGGGTTCAGCGCTTTCATTGCGGTCGGATTTCGACGGGGTCAGGTTGCGGCGGCTAGCTCGTCAGACGCGTGATGCCGATCAGGCGCGGCGGCTTCTTTCGCTCGCATCGATCTATGACGGCGGTTCACGCGCCGATGCCGCTCGGCTCGGCAGTGTGACAGTTCAGATCGTGCGCGACTGGGTGGTCCGCTTCAATGCTCGCGGTCCCGACGGATTGATCAACGGCAAGGCTCCGGGAAAGCCTACTCTCCTGAACGACGAACAGCGATCGGCCTTGGCGAAAGCCATCGAGCGCGGACCGACACCCTATCTGGATGGCGTCGTTCGGTGGCGTCTGTGTGATCTTGCCCAATGGATTTGGGAAGAGTTCCGCATCTCGGTGAGTGAGGAGACCCTGGGTCGCGAAGTGCGGGCCATGGGCTATCGCAAGCTCTCGGCTCGCCCAAGACATCATGCGCAGGATCGGGAGGCGGCCGAGGCATTTAAAAAAACTTCCCCGCCGCTGTGGCAGAAATCGCCGCCGGTCCCGCTAAGGGCAAAGTGATCGAAATCTGGTTCCAGGACGAAGCCCGGATAGGCCAGAAGAACAAGATCACCCGCCGCTGGGCTAAGCGGGGAACAAGGCCATCCGCGCCGCACGACCAGCGAACCCGATCGGCCTATATCTTCGGTGCCATCTGTCCCAAGCAGGGCAAGGCTGCCGCTCTCGTCATGCCGTGGTGCGACACCCATGCCATGAACCAGCACATGATCGAGATATCCCGCAATGTCGCCGACAACGCACACGCCGTCCTCATCATGGACCAAGCCGGATGGCATATGTCCAACAATCTCGTCGTCCCAGGAAACATCACCATCCTGCCACTGCCGCCCAAATCACCTGAGTTGAACCCCGTTGAAAACATCTGGCAATTCATGAGGGACAACTGGCTCTCAAACCGCGTCTTCAAGTCCTACGAGGATATCGTCGATCACTGCTGTTACGCTTGGAGAACGCTCCAGCAACGTCCATGGAAGATCATGTCAATTGGCCGACGCCATTGGGCGCAACGGTTCTGATCAATGACGGTTGGTATTAGCCCGAAACTTACCAATATCATTCGTGAAGCGATCGAGAACTGTTACAAGTCGGTGTTCTTCGATTAACGTTGATATCAAATACGAGGGTAAATATGAAATCCCAGTGCCTTCCAGTGTGAGATGCAGCAAGGGCTCAAGTGTGCTGGCCGTAGCGAAAGCAGGAACATGGAAATCCGTTTGGTCGTCATCGACTAGCTTCCATGGCGACAATCTGCCGGTCGAAGGATACCGGTGATACAAACATCGATGTAGGCGGAGATCGCTAGGCCGGGTAGGAAGCCCGTGCAGCTCGAAATATGCCTCCGTCCCCACAATGTTGTGTCCAAAGCTTCCTAGCACGCGGGTCATCAACGTAGAGTCACGAATGTCACCTGTTCGGACTGCAACGTCAAAACCTTCTTCCACGATGTCTACGAGCCTGTCGGAAAAGTCCAAATCCAGCTCAACGTCAGGAAACTGATTCATGAAACGCGACATTTCCGGCATCGACCGCATACCGGACAAAGGGAAGCTTACGCGGAGCCTGCCATGTGGCTTGACCAAAGATTGAGAGAGTTCGTCCTCCGCGGCCGCTAACTGCTCAAGTATCTTCTTACTCCGACCGAAAAACTGTTCACCTTCAGGTGTGAGCGAAATGCTTCGGGTATTTCGGTGAAAGAGACGAACCCCTATACGCGCCTCAAGTCGACCTATGGCTTTCGCAACCCCCGACGGGGTAAGGCCAAGCTGGCGTGCAGCATCGGTAAAGCTGCCAGATTCGGCAGATCTCAAGAACGCCGTCAGCGAGCTCAATCTGTCCATGTTGTCTCCCATCTTTTGGAATTCTGGCAGCGCCACCACAACATCCCCGGAATTAGGTGGGGAGTAACCGTGGAGAACGCAACTGCTGTTTGTTGGATAAGCTAGAAACTGCGAACCGACTTAGGACAACCTGTCCAATCAGTTGTGATTTCATGTCTGTTTAATTGCATGGGAAGCGAGTGTACCAACTACAGGTGTATTTTTCAGCTGGCGAGGAGGGTAGGTCATGCATGCAACTGCAGGTGCGACTGCGTTACAGGCCTCGGGAGAGGCCCCCGAATCAAGGGTACTAGCCGATCTTCTCCTTTCGCAAACTGAGCTTCATCCGAACAAAGTTGCTGCTGTCAGCGGTGATGAAGAGTTAACGTTTGGACGTCTATCTTCATTAGCGTTGTCAGTTGGAAGTGAACTCCAAGAAGCCGGTGCGGAGGTAGATACCTGCATCGGAATATTTTCGACGCGAAACCTGAATTTGCTTGTCGGAATATGGGGAGCGATCTTCTCCGGAGCGGCGTACCTACCGTTGGCGCCGGATTATCCCGACGATCGTCTGCGGTTCATGATCGAGGATGCCAAGATAAGGATAATTCTGGCGGAAGCACCACTTATTTCGCGGTTGAAATCGCTTGCTCCTCCCCAAGTCATAGTTCTCGATCTTTCGGCTCTTGTTTGCCGCAATTTCCTCCCTGCCCCGCACACGATGGGGCGAGGTTCCTTGGCTAAAATAACGGGTCGCGATTTGGCTTACGTCATTTATACCTCTGGAAGTTCAGGCAAACCGAAGGGTGTGATGATCGACAACCGCAGCATCGTTCATCAGATGCAGTGGCTAAGCCGATCTCATGGGTTGGACGGCTCAAAAACAGTGCTCCAGAAGACGCCGATCAGTTTTGATGCGGCCCAGTGGGAGCTACTCGCTTCGGCCTGCGGCGCGACTGTCGTAATGGCACCAGGCGAAAGCCATCGAGATCCCATTGCTTTGATCTCGGAAATACAACGTCATAGCATAACGACCTTACAGTGTGTGCCCACGATGCTTAAGGCGCTCCTTGACGTAGATCTATTCCGCGAATGTGCCACTCTTCGCCAAGTTTTCAGTGGCGGCGAGGTTTTGTCAACCGCTACGGCGAAGCAGTTTTTTGATCAACTTTCTGAGTGCGAACTGATCAACCTTTACGGGCCGACGGAATGCACGATCAACGCGTCTTCGCATGTGGTTAATGTCGAAGAAGCTGCCAAGTCAGATGGGTCGATTTCTATCGGGAAGCCCGTGGATGGCATGGAGTTTTTTATCCTCGATTCTGGGAGGAAGCCGGTAACTCGAGGGGAGACCGGTGAGCTTTTCATCGGTGGTATTCAGTTGGCTCGTGGTTACGTCGGTCGCACCGACCTGACCGAAGAGAGCTTCATCTTCATTACTGTTGAAAACCAGTCACATCCTGACCGGTTGTATCGTACTGGCGACCTAGCTCGCTGGAATGACGATGGAACCGTCCAATTTATTGGTCGTGCAGATAACCAGATAAAGCTTAGGGGTTTTCGGATAGAGCTTGACGAAATAAAACTCGCTATCGAGCGCCACGACTGGGTGCGCAGTGCGGCCGTCATCGCGAGCGAAGATCCGCTTTCTCATTCTACGTTTCTCACCGCGTTTATCGAACTAAGCCCTACACAAGCCGCTGTCATGGACCAAGGCATCAGCAGCTCGCATCACCATTCAAAAGCAAGCAGGTTACAGGTGCGTGCGCAGATCGCGAACCTTGGGTTGCGAGAGGCACATGAAATCCAAGATCGATCTTCTGTTCTCCTGCCTGGCAAGGAACCCACTATAGAGCAGATCAGTCAGGTTTTTCAACGCAAGACTTACAGGTTCTACGATGGTGGCGATACGACGCTTGCCGCATTGTACGAGCTTCTCTCAACTGATCCCGCAGCGGCCGAATCGCACGATAGCCTCGCCGAAATCAACCTAGATCTCCTCGGTTTCGTTCTCAGGTACTTTGGTCAATTCAACAGCGAAGAACGCCTGCTACCGAAATACGGCTACGCCTCTCCTGGAGCACTTTACGCAACACAGCTTTATGTCGAAGCAAGAGGGATTCCAAGCCTAGAGCCAGGATACTATTACTATCATCCTTCGCAGCACACACTCGTGAAATTTGATGCTACCTCGGAAGCGGCCTCACCGGAGATCGATTTTCACTTTATCGGCAAGAGGCGAGCAATCGAGCCTATCTACAAGACTAATGTGCGAGAAGTATTGGAATTTGAAGCTGGCCACATGGTCGGTCTACTTGACCGAGTGTTGGCCAATTCAGGCTTGGGTGTGGGAACGGGCGAATTCCTGCCCGAGGTCAGGCATCGCTTCGATATTTCGGAAGACCATGTATATCTCGGTAGTTTTCCGTTTGCGCGAAAGGCAGATCAGAGTTGGAATGACTCCGTCCGTCTCCTGATCCAACCACACGGCTCTGGGATACCAGGCTTGGCGGTTGGACTGTCCGAATTTAAGAACGGCCGACTTACGAAACTGTCTGATGAAATCGTCGAAAAGCATGATGTAATTGCCATCAATCAGAAAGTCTACGAACGATCTCAATTCGCCATAAGCCTGCTAACGGAAAGCGACGGCTGGCGGAGTTATATGGACCTAGGCCGAAAACTCCAACATCTGCAGATGAACGCATTGGGATTCGGTTTCATGTCCTCGGGTTACTCCTCCCGCGATGGACACGACCTCGGATCAGCGCGGCGGCTGTCGGATATCCTTTCGAAGATGGGAAGTGGTGCTCAAGCTTCTTATTTCGCGGTTGGCGGACGGGTAAGTCAAGAACAGATTGTCAGCAAAGCGATGAAAGAAGATGCGGTACATATGCGGGGGCCGGCTGAGCTTATCAAGGACGACTTAAGCCGCACATTGCCAGCATATATGATGCCCACCAAAATAATGATTTTGAACCACCTTCCGTTACTCCCCAATGGCAAAGTCGATTCTACAATTCTCCAACAACTCTCGTCTCAAAGTTTTCGGAAGGGCGGGGATCTAATCAGGCCCCGTTCGTCTACTGAAGACAAGGTTGCAGCCATTTGGAAGGATGTTTTGAAAGTTGACGATCCATCCGTTGATGACGATTTCTTCGAGGCGGGCGGAAATTCTCTGACGGCGGTGATACTCACACATAAGATAAACGTCGTCTTCAACGCCACTCTGCCTATTCAAACTGTCTTCGAAGCAGCAACAATCGAGAGGTTGGCGCAACGTATCGAAGATGGCGGAAGATCCTCAACCTCCCGCATCGTGAGACTATCCTCGGGTCCGGGACGACCAATCTTTTGCTGGCCAGGCCTTGGCGGATACCCTCTTAGCCTCCGGACACTTGCATCCCAACTTCTGACCAACCGTCCTTTTTTTGGCATCCAGGCATATGGGTTGAACGAAAGCGAGAGCCCATTCCCAACTATAAGTGCAATGGCGACCGCCGACATTGAAATGATCAGGGAGGTGCAGCCGTTCGGACCATATACGCTTTCTGGGTATTCTTTCGGCGCTCGGATCGCTTTTGAAACGGCCTACCAACTCGAGCGTGGAGGCTTTGAGGTTGACGCGCTTGTCCTTATTGCTCCAGGGTCGCCCAAAACAGACCAGATTGTTTCGTCCATGTCTGGAGCTATTGGCTCCGACGATCGGGCCAAGTTTGCAACAATCTTGTTGTCTGTTTTCACAGGAACACTATCCCATCCGATGCTGCGAGAGTTTCTGAGCATCGCCGATGATGACGAAGTGATCGCCGTGTTCCTTCACGAGCGATTTCCTGAGCTAGACTTCAACCAAACCAGACGGATTGTCGAGCTTGTTAGACTGACCTACGGATTTCGTTACGACCATAGCGAAATATTTGCACGAAAAATCTCTACTCCGATAACTATCATCAAGGCATCCGGCGACGATCACTCCTTTTTAGAGGCTGGTGATCTGGAAGCCGCGCACGTCTACCGAACCATCGATCTTACTGCGGATCATTATGGTCTCCTTAGAAGCGCCGGGGCAACTGAATTAGCAGACTGTCTAGAGCAAATCCTCAAAGAATCGGTGCTGACAAACACCCATCAATCTTCAGCCCCCATCGGAAAAGGAGGACGCTCGTGCCTCACGTGAACATCAAACATTTCCCCGCTTTAGTGCCAGACGAACTACGAGCCGAGCTTATCGGGTCTATCGTGAATGCTGTGACGCGGGCTTTCGGTTGCGACGAGAAAGTCGTTTCAATCTCAATTGAAAGCATTTCGCCCGCCCAATGGCAGGATGAGGTTTACCAACCGGAAATCGTGGCAAGGCATGAATTTCTCGTAAAAACACCGCAGTATTGAGAACCAAATGCGTCACTTATCAGCAAACTCGCTACTAGTTTTCGAAGACGAAGTCCGAGAAGCGCTCGACCGTGGGGCGCCGGTGGTTGCGCTAGAGTCGAACGTTCTCGCGCACGGCCTCCGCTACCCAGTCAACGTTTCCACAGCGCTCGCGATGGAAAACAAGGTTCGCCAGTCTGGTGCCGTGCCCGCCACAATCACAATTGACAGCGGCCGAATTCGCATTGGGTTGTCAGCGGTCGATATTGAACGTTTCGGTTCGGCCGAAGGAATCGAAAAGGTAAGCAGCCGAGATATGGGCGCAGCGCTAGCACGTGGCGGACTGGGAGCGACCAGCGTAGCGTCATCAATTGTGGCCGCCGATTTGGCTGGAATTCGATTTTTTGCTTCTGCAGGTATTGGTGGAGTTCATCGGGGCGGAGAAAACACAATGGATATTTCCGCTGACCTCATCCAATTCACGCGCTCACGGGTGGCAGTAGTCTGTGCCGGCGCTAAAAATATTTTGGATCTGGGCCTGACCCTGGAGTTTCTCGAAACTCACTGTGTCCCTGTAATCTCATATAAGTCTGACGACTTTCCAGCCTTCTACTGTAGGTCGAGTGGCTTTCCAAGTCCGCAGCGCCTTGACACCGGTTACGCCATTGCTCTCGCCTTGGAATTACATTGGGCTTTGGGCAATAACGGCGGCGTATTGATCACCTCACCAACTAAAACTGAAGATTCCCTCGAGCTCGAAGATGTCGAAAGGGTGGTCAGGGACGCGATATCTGCCGCCGAGGCGGCTGGAATTCGTGGAAACGGGATTACGAGAGAAATAATGCGAGCCGTTGACCTCGCAACAGGAGGGCGATCAACGAGCGCAAACATAGCTGCTCTGATCACCACTGCAGAAACCGCAGCAGAGCTTGCCGTTGCCTACGCCAACTTCGACCCGCCCGCGTTTCCTCGACAATCGAATGAGGTCGAAGTCAGATGAAAAATCAGCTTTTAATTTTCGATTTGGACGGAACACTGTTTGATACTCCGAGCGCCATTGTCGAAGTATTTTCGGGTGTATTTTCTTTGACCGATGTGCCAGTTCCTCCCCCAGAAAGCATTCGCTCTACTATTGGGCTCCCTCTCCCGGCGGCGTTCGCACTGTTGACAGGTGAGAGCGAGGATTCCGAGCAGGTGACGGATTGCGTCTCTCGTTACCTAGCTCATTTTCGAACCCTGATCCTGCCAAAGGCCGTTGATCTACTTTATCCAGGAGTAGCGGACGGCCTAGGACTTTTGCGCACCAATAAAATCACCCTAGCGGTCGCAACTAACAAGTTCCAGGCCAGCGCCGAAGCCATACTCGGAGCGAGCGCGATCCTTCCCTTTTTTGCGGTTGTTCTCGGAGCTGACCAAGTCGACAATCCAAAACCGCATCCCGAGGCCGTTGAACGGATCCTCCAACAAACTGGAGCAGACAGGGAAAGCACGCTGATGATCGGCGATACGACACATGACGTGCAGATGGCGAATGCTGCGGGCATTCGTTCAATCGGCGTTACCTACGGCGTCCACAATCATCAACAGATCATGGCGGCTAAGCCCACTCATCTGGCGGCCTCATTTCAGGACGTTCTGAGCATAATCGCAGAGAATACGTGGAAGGGAAAAGCATATGCTTGACCGGCTTGGCCTCTACGCCCTCGCACTTATCGGCGGAGCATTGCTGACACTTCTTATAAGCTGCAGCAGCCTCCTAGCGCACAGCACAACCCCGATATTCTCATCCTTTGTCGCACATGCAGGCGGGGCAATTGTCGCATTAATTATTGCGACTAGCGCGTCCTTTCTACTAGGCCGACCAAAGGCAGGCAGCGTTTCCAACGAAAAGCCACCATTTTGGATGTACCTCGGCGGTATTGCTGGTGCACTAACGGTCATACTCCCCACGATGGCTGTCAATGGCGGTCTATCTTTATCAGGGGTCATCGCTCTTTCTCTCGTGGGTCAGACCGCCTTTGGGATGATTTCAGATCAATTCGGGCTCTTTGGCAGTGAGACGCGGAAGGTTTCGATTTTCGACCTTATTGTCGCGTTGACGGTGCTGTGCGGCAGCTCGTTGATAATATTTGGAAAGGGCTGAGATTCGATGCTCTATGTACTTATTGGGTTACTTAACGGGATTGTGGTTGGGACAAGCCGCACCGTTTACGGCCGGCTTAGCTCCCATGTTGGCCCATTCAATGCATCCGTATGGGCGCATCTTGTTGGTCTTGCGTTCGTCACGCTCCTCATCCTCGTCTCCGGCCAACCTCTTTACTATCCGTTGACTGTTGCTCCGCCTGCGGCCTACCTCGGCGGCTTCTTTGGCGCTCTCTTCGTAGTCGTCAGCAGTTATGTGTTTCCTAGACTGGGAGCTGTCAAAGCCGCGCTGTTCGTTATCAGCGGACAGATGATTACCGCTGTAATCTTTGACTGGATAGTCAGTGGCAAGGGTCCGACCATTCTTACGTCGATCGGGGTAATTCTCGTGGTCAGTGCCATCTATTTATCTGGGATGTTTCGCAAGCGTCGGCTGGAGGGTAAGCCATGACCAGTTCAAAGTTGATCGACGATCTCCTCAGTGACCGAACCTATCACATTGAATTCAATGGGCACCTTACCAACCATGCAAAGCACGCGGTGGTGGCCCTTGCGCGACTTGGAGCAGCACCCGAGGCGATCAAGCGGTATTATGACAACTACGCGATTGAAACGCCGTACGGTTTCGGGTTGGAGCAACCCCGTCCGCCAAGAGTACCGATATCGAAGGAGAATTGGCGCGATTTCCTAGGTCAGCGCTCGCATTTCGCATCATATTGCGAGTTTTTTGATGGGCAAACAGAAATTTATGGGCTTGATTCGGTACTTCGCGAATATCTGCCAGAGTTGTTGCCTGGGTGGGTGGGAGCGTTCACTCACGCGACAATTCATCTCGGATGGGGCCTGGATATTGAAAGCCGGTGGATGGTCATCGAAGGTCTAGCCTACATGGCTTTCGCGTATGTAAGTTGTCATCCTGAACGAGCAGAAGCAACCCGAGGAGAAAGAGGCGATAACGCGGTCAATTCGTTGTTCGAAATTGTCGATCAATGGGAAAAGCAAAGGTTGGGCGAGTGGGTAGAAAATTTTCTTCGACAGCCCGCGGAGCCGGATGGAATCCACCCTGAGCTCCAACGTTCAGGTCTTCAATTCCGGATTGCGCGCATCCTTTCTGTCGGCCATCCTCTGATTTACCAATTACCAGCCTGGAGTTTTGAAACGGAGCCCCGTTGGGATGAACTCTACTATCTCGTAACATTGCTCTATCTTTCGCAGCCGGGTGACTTCGTCATTCTCCACTTAATCACGTCTCTTCATGCGATGGAACAAATCGCCGATGCCGCTTCGCCAGAAATCCGCAATAATGTTGCGCAATGCTTTTGGATCGGGATGCTAGGTGTCATTTTTGCCGAGAGACTTTTCGTCAAGCGGTCCAAACTTCAAGCTCTACACAAGCTCTTCCACTCTTCAGTTGACGATGTGACTGCTCGTCATTCTGCGGATGACTGGGCGAATATAGTGGGACGGGCGTTTGAGGAAGAGGAGGAACACAACCCGAAACTTGTCTACGTCTTAAAGCGGCTTTGGGAACGGACCGGCGGCCGGACAATCTACCGGGCAGCAGCTGGTCAGTTCACGGCGACCCCGGACCTTCCTCCGTCTTTCGAACAACCGGCAACAGAATAAAAAGTGAGGAATATGCCTTGTCGAACAGCATCGCTCAGGCCGTGGATTCTCACCACGTTAGCCCAAATGTCCATCTCCTTCCGCAATCGAAGCTGCTTCGCGCGCTCCACACGAAAGTGAGGGCGCGCAATGCGTCCCGTGACGAGTTTGTCTTTTACGCCAACCGAATCATTCGATTGTTGATCGATGCGAGCTTGGAGCTCTTGCCGTTCGAGACAAAAGCGGTCGAGACACCTGTCAAAGAAATTTACAGCGGTCTCGATTTGGCGGCTAACCTTTGCGGCGTCTCGGTAGTCCGTTCTGGTGAAAGTATGGAGGCAGAGTTGCGCGATGCTTTGGGCGCTATACCAATCGGGAAAATTCTAATACAGCGGGATAAATTGACGAAATTGCCACTTCACCTTTATACCAACCTGCCTGCGGACATTTCACACCGTCACGTTCTGCTTTTGGAACCGATGTTGGCGACTGGCGGTAGCGCACTCGAAGCCACGAAAGTCTTGTTGGATAGCGGCGTTCCCGAAGATCACATCATATTTGTAAATTTTCTAGCTTCACCCGAAGGGTTACGCAGGTTCACCGCCGAACGGCCGGGGATCAGAATTGTTACGTCATCAATCGAACGCAGCCTAAACGGGAATGCTTTTATGCTCCCAGGGATCGGTGACTTCGGAGACCGCTATTTCGGCACGGATTCATAAATAACAACGAACTCAAATCGAGTAATTCCAACAGGAGTGCATATGGCGTCGTGGTTACACAACTTCACTCCGGATTTACCTTGCCTGAACGACGAGTATGATTTTGTTATTGTGGGATCCGGTCTAACTGCAGTGAGCTTTGTCCATCGCCTCACCAAATTGAGCCGAAACAAGCGCATTCTTGTCATCGAGGCCGGACTGCCAAGACTGTCTGAACATTTCCAGCAGGAAACCGAGGATGCGGCTTGGACGGCTTTTCAGGAGGTAGCTGACGAAGAGATCGGCGCAGGATTGCCAAGCCTTGTTCCACACAGGATCTTGTTCGGTGGCCGCACGCTTTTCTGGACAGCTTGGACGCCCCGGCCCACGATCGAGGAACTTGATAGATGGCCCAAAAAATTGGTGACGACCCTCCTCAGCGAATTCCAAGAAGCTGAAGAGTTCCTTGGGACTGATCGTGCAGATACTACGTCGATGCCCGGAGACAAATTTCCTTGGTCCGCTGTTTCAGGTTATTCGATTAATCCCGCGTCGATAGCCAGGAGGAATGGCGTTAAATTCTCTGCGGTTTCGGTTTGGCGTGAAATTTTCTCATCTGGGAAAAATATAATTAATATCGTTTGTGGCGCGCGGGTATCGGAGCTGTTGGCTGAAGAACAACAGATCACCGGTCTGAAGTTTGGTGACGTTGAGAAGCACTTTTCCGGAGCACAGTTCGTCCTCTGCGCGGGAGCACTCGAAAACTTCCGCTTGAGCAACCGCCTTGGTAATGTCACGCACTCGATAGCGTGCCACGGCGTCGTCTCACATGTCATTACCGGGAGGCTGCTTGAGCCAACTAAAAGACCAACCGCGATGGGTGCGATGTTGGCTAGACCAAACCGAAACGAGGGGCCGTTCGACCATCATTTCCAGATATGTTTGGCGAGCCTAGCCCCAGGCTGGACCGCCGATCAAGTGCATCGTATGTCACCAGATGCATTGGAGCTTTCTGCAAAAATACTCCCAAAGACAGCAGATTTCGCCTGCACAATAACTTGTCTGTTCGAATTTCCATCCCTCCAACAAAAAACCGATGACCAACTGTCTGGAAGTTCAGGTTTTGCTGCATCAGCGGAATCGCGTGGCGTAGATAATCCAGCGCTTTTTGCTGAAGCACTGTCCGCTCAGTTCACATATTTTCAGGATAGAACAAAGGACTTTGCAGAAAGGTTCTTGGATTTTGAAGCACTCGAAAATCAGTCTGTTCAGACCCAGACGGTGGCGAAGTATGTCGTGCACGATACCTTAATTAATAGTGAGGTGACCGACCTCGAAGTCAAATCTTGGCGCCAAATCCACGGCATGTGCGGTAATTGCTTTACACTCGGTCAGATCAACTGGCCCTCAATTGGTGTCAGCAACCCTGCTATCCTGAACGTTGCCGCAGCATTTGCCTTGGCGAATGAACTGGCATGAATAGCTCAAACCCATCCCAAGATGGGCTATGTGCTCAGGAGGTACTGTAGTGCGCTACGACCGCATCATCCCGGGGGCGACAACAACGGCTCGTCGCCCGCATCAAAGCGAATTCTCTGCGGTAACACTCGGGCGGTTACAGTGAAGATGCCCGACAACACCACCAAGTTAAACGTGCCAGGAAACAGCAGATGAATAACCCGTGGGCGCAACGATGGTGTGCACCCGCCAATGGCCTTCGATGACTTCATCACCCGCAGCAGAAATAGTCTCCGGAGCGCGGCTGAAGCCGGTCCCCATAGCTTTCAGCAGAGCTTCCTTCCGAGTCCATAATGCGAAAAACTTTTCAAGTTCCGTTCCGTCATTGGCTTCGAGGAACCATTGATACTCATCCCGGCAAAAATACAGATCCAAAAAGTTGTTGGGATCCTCGAATGGACGGTGCATTTCGATATCTATGCCAACCTCGGTTAGACCGGTGGCGATCGCAATAAAGTCACCTGAGTGAGAAATGCTAAATCGAAGCCAGGAGAAGTCTGAGCTGGACAGAAAAGGTTTACCGCGAAGCGCTTGCTCGAATAAAAGCGAGGACGGCTTCGCATGGAGAATGCTGGCGAGTTCTGCCTTCAGGATTGCTTTCGCCAACAATCGACGTATTCGCTCGGCGGCGTCAATCACCGAATCCGCCTCTCGAAGCTCGTTTTCCGACAGATAGCTCAACACAGTTTTCGGGATCGGCGCTAAGCCAGAGATGAAGACCCCGATGTCGTAGAAGCGGTAAACGAGGCCCTCTTCAATAAAACCTTTTTGCGTGGGAAGCATCTCGTCTCTCAATGCGCTCGCAACCTACACCTTTTACGAATAGGCAACGAGAAATTTTGTGAGTCAACGACCCTCACGCCCGACACATGATATTCCGGCCATCATTCTTGTCGTTCTAGCCGCTTTCGGTCACGACATGACCTCTGATCGATAAATTGATTCAACATACTATAGCGCCCTTGAGCCGGCAGAAGTAATCGTCCTGTCCCACCTGGCCACCATTCAATGCGATCTCGAGCTCTCGCCCCGACGATGTGATGCCGGGACACAAGGGTGCGCCTGGCGAATAGATCGGGCTACTAGCAAAGCGGCGATGGACAAGGCGCTGATGGCCGCACCGGAGGTGTCACCACCCGACACGCAAATTCTGGACACGATGCCGGAACCCACAACAGAGCGTAGAATGGTTCCTTCCCTTTCCCTAAACGTCAGGTATTTCAAATACGTGACTTTAAGTTCCATATCTTGCTCGGTCCAGAGCGCCATTCCGCCCTCTCCAGAACCGCCCTAATTGTCATACGGGCGTTTGGTCCGAGGACTAAAATGGTGAAGGTTGCCCCGTAATAATTTCATTGAGCCCTTGTCGAAGCCATTTCAGGATCAGATCGCACCCATGACGCGCCCGATTTCAGACGAGCAGTGGTCGACGGCGCGGCGCATCGCCCGGGAATTGGACAAGATCCTCGACGGACGCGATCCGAAACAAGCTGCCATCAAACGTGCGGCAGCTGAACTACGGCTTACCGCCCGGCAGATCTACAATCTCCTTGCCCGTTATCGCGCCGATCGAACGGTGACGGCCCTGCTGCCTCGCACCGCCACCAGTCGGCGCAAGCGGCTGCCGGAACAGGTGGAGGACATCGTCGCGGCAACTCTTCGCGAGAAGTGGCTGACGCTTGAGCCAGCCGCACTTGCGCCCGTGGTCGATGAGATCCGCGCGCGGTGCGAGGAAGCCGGTGTCGCGGTGCCTTCTTACGTGACGGTCGCCCACCGCATCCCGATGCTGTTTTCGCCTGAAGAGATCGCGAGGAAGCGATCCGCCAATCCAAAGCACTTGCTGCGGCTGAAGCCACGGCCCGGCTACATCCACGCACCGCATCCGCTCGCCGTTTGCCAAATTGATCATACGCCAACCGACATCAATTTCGTGGAGGTTGTCGACGGTGCTGGTGTGTTTATCGGCCGCCCTTACCTGACAATTATCACCGATGTGTCGACACGATCTATTCTCGGCTTCTGCCTTACCCTGGAGAAGCCGTCGGTTCTCTCCGTGGCGCTATGCCTCGCCCAGGCTATGTGCCCGAAAAACGCATGGCTTGCCGCGCGCAATCTCCATCACGCCTGGCCGATGTTCGGTCGACCGCGGCTGCTGGTCACGGGGTCTGAGTAGCAACGGAACAGAAAACCTACATAAGGCTTAGCCCGCGTCGACGATAAACATGCGTGCTTCCTGCGCCTCATGGCGCTCGACCTTGATCGGTGCGTATTCTGATGACTCATAGAACGCTAGTGCGTCGGCCAGGGTTGGGAATTCAAAAATGCCAGCCATAGGTAGTGGTGACACATCCCCTTCCAGCATCTGAACTACGGGCCCAAAATGCAGAATACGGCCTCCTGCTGCCTGCAATGCGGCTTGAAAGCGAGGTCCCAATGCGGCTTGCTTGGCCGAATCCTTGATGCGGAGATTAACGTGGACATAGGCAGGCATATGCAACTCCTCATTAAATACTGTATATACAGTATTTAATGGATCAATGATTGTCGAGACCCGCAAATGATAGATGCTTCTGATTTCTACCGCCGCGTCGAAAGCGATTGCCCGGCCTTCCAAGCGCGTGTCACCGCGAGGGCGGTGACACGCTACTATAATGCTTGCTTCCGGCCACTAGGGATCACCGCAGAACAGTTCAGCCTTCTGATAGGCATTGGCGGTAGCCACGAGCCAACGCTTGCTGAACTGGCGGCGCGCGCCGGAGTCGATGCCACCACTCTTAGCCGCAGTGTAAAGGGCCTCGAACGGAGCAATCTCGCCTATAGTCTCGGGGGGCGGGGCAGGTCCGGCAAACGCTTGGCACTCACCGATGAAGGCCGCCAGTTGATGGAAGAGTCCATGGCCGCTTGGGAGCTCGCCCGCATCCGGTTGGCTGAGGCTCTCGGGGAGGAGGCGTCGAGTGTTGCGGGGAGCGTCATGTCCCAGCTTGCTATCGCCGCAAAGAATGCGACTTCAGCAATCGGTTCCGAGACGCCATGCAAGGCGGCGGAATGACCGGCTTTGGAAGGTTCATTGCCGACACGACCACTCCAACAAACCCCGGTTTGATGCGAAGATGTGGAGCCGATCGCAAAGCCGCCGGAAAAGCCATCGAATTTCATAAATACCCGTCCATAAACCTATAGCCTATAAACTCCCATTCGCCTAAGTTAATATGAAGTGGGGGAGTTAACATGCTGATTGGCTACATGCGCGTTTCGACCAGTGAGCAAAATCTCGATCTTCAGCGCGACGGGCTGGAGCGTGCCGGGTGCGAGAAGATCTACGAGGATGTCTGCTCGGGGCGCGCCACCGAAAGGCCTGGCCTTTCGAAGGCGCTTGAGATCAGCCGGGCGGGCGACGCGCTTGTGGTATGGAAGCTCGATCGCATCGGCCGCTCGCTTCCGCACGTGGTCGGTCTGGTGAGCGATCTACAGAAGCGCGGGATCGGGCTCAAGGTGCTAACCGGCGACGTGGACACTACCACCACGACCGGCAGGCTCGTCTTCGGTATCTTTGCGACGCTGGCGGAGTTCGAGCGTGATCTCATATACGAACGCACCATGGCGGGACTGGCGGCGGCTCGTGCACGCGGGCGAGCCGGTGGACGCCCGCGTGTGATGACCCAACAAAAACTCAAAGCGGCAATGGCGATGATGGCCGACCAGGACAATGCTGCGCGCGATGTCGCCGCACAGCTCGGCATGTCGTTGTCAACGCTCTATGCCTATGTAGATGCGAAAGGAAACCCGCGCGAACGGGCCAGCGAACTCCTTGCCAAGCGCCGTACGAAGCGCGAAACTGCCGCACAGGTTTAAAGACCATGCCGGTTGGTTTCCTGACCGAAAGCCAGGCCAGGGAGTATGGCCGCTTCACTGGAGAGCCGACGCCGGATCAACTGGCCCGCTATTTTCATCTCGACGACGTTGATTGCGCGTTCGTCGCCACGCACCGCGGCGACCACAATCGCCTGGGTGTTGCCGTTCAGCTCGGATCGCTACGCATGCTCGGGATTTTTCTCGAAGATCCGAGAGAGGTGCCTGACTCCGCCCTGCGCTTCACCGCCCACCAGCTTTCGCTCCCCGGCCATGAGGAACTGATTGCCGAATATGCACGAAGCGAGGGGCGCTGGCGACATGCAATCCGAATTCGCCAGCGCTATGGCTACCGAACCTACACCGATCGCGGCGTCGGCTTCCGGCTCAACCGTTTCCTATATGCCCTGTGTTGGACAGGATCGGACCGACCTTCGGCTATATT
Source organism: Agrobacterium sp. DSM 25558 (assembly GCF_900100825.1). Taxonomy (NCBI): domain Bacteria; kingdom Pseudomonadati; phylum Pseudomonadota; class Alphaproteobacteria; order Hyphomicrobiales; family Rhizobiaceae; genus Agrobacterium; species Agrobacterium sp. DSM 25558. Next base: position 16,579 of record NZ_FMUD01000034.1, read on the forward strand.
TGACCGGGCGGTCGCCTGGTTTTTTGAGGCCAAGGTTCTGCTTCCAGGCCCGTCCGTTCTCGAACGCGCCGTGGCAAGGGTGCGGACTCGTGCAAACGCCCGTCTGCATCGCTTGCTGATCGAGGCATTGACGCCCGATCAGCGCGCGCGCCTCGACAACCTTGTGGAAGTTCCGGAGAGCCTAAGGCAGAGCCCGCTCGATCGACTGCGGGACGGGCCCTATATACAGAGCGGCCGGGAGATCAGCCGCGCACTTGCACGTCTGGCAGAAATTCGTGCCATCACCAACGAGCTTCCCTCGACCGATCGGCTGCCGCCGGGCAAAGTTTCGTCTTTGGCGCGTTTCGCAGTCGCCGCAAAGGCACAAGCGGTTGCGCGTCTGCCACCCGATCGGCGCGCCGCCACGCTGTTGGCCTTCATCCAGACCCTGGAGGCATCAGCCGGAGACGATGTGATTGATCTGTTCGATGCAGTCACGACATCGATGTTCGCGCAAGCGGCTACGGCCTCGAAGGAGGCCAGGCTACGCTCTCTGCGGGACCTTGACGCCGCTGCACTGAAGCTCCGCGACGCCGCGCTCGTCGTCCTCGATCCGGAAACACCTGATGCAGAGGTCCGCGCCGCGATTTTCCAGCTTCTCAGCAGCGACGCGCTGGCCGCTGCGGCCGAGCGCGTCGGGACGCTTGCCGAGCCCCATGACGACACCTATTTCACGGAGCTCAGAAAGCACCCTCGCAAAATCGCCTATACGCCGGCGCTGCTTGCCGGTCTCGATCTCGGCGCAGCGCCGGCGGGTCGGTCATTGCTTGAAGCTGTCGAATATCTCCGCGCCGTGCATTCCGCCCGCAAGCGCTCAGGTCCGGTGCCAACCGCCTTCGCACCGAAAGCATGGCAGGGTCAGTTAAAGAACCCCGACGGTTCTCTGGACATGACCGGATACCGGCTCTGCGTTCTCGACGGGCTTCGCCGCGCAATCCGCCGACGCGACGTTTTTCCGGTTCGGTCGCTTCGCTATGCCGACCCGAGAAAGGGTCTGCTATCGGGAGCGGCGTGGGAGGCCGCCCGACCGGCGATCTGCCGCACCGTTGGTGTATCGGCCTCGGCCGACGAGGAACTCGGCAAATTGTCGCGCAGGCTCGATCTCGCATACCGAGAAACAGCCGGGAGGGTGCCGGAGAACACGGCGGTGACGATCGTCAGCACCGCAGCCGGTCCCGACCTGTCCGTAGAGCGCCTGGAAAAGATCGACGAGCCCGCGAGCCTGATCGCGCTCCGCATTGCAGTCGATGCCCGACTGCCCAGGCTCGATCTGCCTGAGCTGATCCTGGAAATGCACGCGCGGACGGGGTTTGCCGACCTCTTCACACATGCCAGTGAAGGCAGCGCCAGAGCCGAGGACATCGCGACAAGCATTTGCGCCGTGCTTGTGGCGGAGGCGACCAACACCGGATTCGAACCCTTGGTCCGTCTCGATGCGCCGGCGCTCAGACGGTCGCGGCTGAGCTGGGTCAAGCAGAATTTCCTGCGCGCCGAGACGCTGACAATCGCCAACGCCGCGCTCGTCGCGGCTCAGAACACGGTACCGCTGGCAAGGCGTTGGGGTGGTGGCGAAGTTGCTTCCGCAGATGGATTGCGTTTTGTCGTACCGGTCCGCACCATCCATTCCGGCCCAAATCCACGCTACTTCGGGCAGGAGCGCGGCATCACATGGTACAATCTTGCCTCCGACCAGTTCACCGGTCTCAATGCTGTGACCGTCCCCGGCACATTGCGCGACAGCCTCAATCTCCTCGCCGTCGTTCTCGAACAAGAGACCGAATTTCAGCCGACCGAGATCATGACCGACACTGCCGGATATACAGACACGATTTTTGGCATATTCCACCTGCTTGGTTACCAGTTCAGCCCGCGCATCGCCGATGTCGGCGGCGCGAGGTTCTGGCGCGTCGATGGGAAAGCCCACTATGGTATACTCGATGAACTTGCCTCGAACAAAATCAATATGAAGCTGATTTTGGAGCACTGGGATGATCTGTTGCGCCTCGCCGGATCGCTCAAGCTCGGGGTCGTCCATGCCGCAGGTCTGACGCGGACGCTGCAAACCAACGATCGCCCGACACGGCTTGCGCGCGCGCTCCAAGAACTCGGCCGCCTGATAAAGACGCTGTACCTCCTGCGCTTCATTGATGACGAGAGCTATAGACGGCGTATCCTTATTCAACTTAATCGCGGAGAAGGACGCCACCAACTCGCCCGGACCATCTTTCATGGGAAGCGTGGAGAACTGCGCCAGCGTTATCGTGAGGGTCAGGAAGATCAGCTCGGCACGCTTGGCCTGGTAGTCAATCTCGTCGTGCTCTGGAATACTATCTATATGGACGCCGCCCTGAACCAGCTCATATCCGAAGGCTATAACGTTAAACCCGAAGACGTCGATCGCCTGTCGCCCCTCGGGCTCAAACATATCAACATGCTCGGTCGATACGCCTTCACACTGCCGGATTTTGTCGCACGAGGGGAACTCCGGCCGTTGCGCGACCCATCAAGCGCCGACAGCGATGAGCCGTGAAACCCTTATGTAGGTTTTCTGCTCCGTTGCTACTCAGACCCCTATAGGCATCTTCGCTAAGTAATTCCGCTGACTCATTTAATTTACATCCCCATGCGATCAAAAAAGGGCTTGGCGACACGAGCAGCGCTGCAACGTCTGAATGACGCAGACTCAATTGCTCGGAACTACGTCGTCTAACACAGCTCGCGTGGCGGCGACCGGCGCTCTAGGCTCCATCGGCAACACCGGCCGACGAACCGATAGGAATGAGCTGATGGACCGCACCACTCCGTTATCAACACGGAGCGCCGCGCGCTGCAGTACTGACAGCCGGTGTGGGTCGGCCTCACAACTATCTGCGCGGGCGAAGACAATGGGAGTCCATTGCATCACGGGGTGGTAGAAACGGTGAGTGGAGGGCGTTCTTTCAAGAGGGCACAGGCCGAATTCAAGCGCTCAAGATCCTTGAGGTAGGAGGCCGAAGCGAAGACTAGCAGGACACCCTCCGCAGCCAGCGCCGAAGCCATTATGGAAACAACGCCCGCTTTTGCATAGGTTCCCGCTGCTACAACTAAGATCACAAGCGCGGCGACCGCCGAAATCGTGAACGCAATCAGCACAAGCCCCCGTTTGACACCATGATGTCTGCTCGCCAGCGTGAACCAGATCCCGTCCCAGGCTACGTGTCGAGCGCCACTTGCGTGAGCTAACGTCATTCCCAACGCATTGGTCGGATGCGCTCTGAGTGCCTCAATCTCAGGAACGGTCGCCAGGATACCAAAAGCCTTTCTGTGCTCCAATTGGAGAAGACTTCCTGTCGACGAGCTGTTGAGAGCTTCACGTGTCGCATGGTCTGCCGTCTCGGCCGCGGTGCCCCTGACAACCCATAAGCGATAGCCGATCGCCACAATCAAAACCAACACCGCAAGATATTCGGTTGGTCCAAAATCACTTCCGACTGGTGGAGCCTCCAGCGGCAAATATTTGTAACGGCGCATTGCGAAATCGTAGCCGTATTCGATTGCGCTCTTCGCCATGAGCATGCTGGAAAAGGCGACAAGTACGCTGAACGTCGTATCTCGGACCCACCATTTCGCCAGGATAGGGATGATTTTTTCAACTTCCGTGCGGATCGACATGTATTGCTTCTCGTCTTCAAAGACCGGGCTATACACGTTAGTCCGTCGAGGCTGCAACCAGCCTGAAGCCCAACTGACGGTCGTGTCATCTTGAAAGCTGGTCGCCGCATCCAAAAACGTCGAATATGCATGGCTTGCGTTATTTCAGGATCGCGGCAATATCGTTCAGCACGAGTGACGGCACGAAGTTCCTATCCTCATAAAGTGCCATCAACTCTGCTTTGTCGATCGCAATCAAATCCTTGTTCTTCAGACGGTCTCCGTTCCCGGCCTTCCAGGCGCTATCCCAGACAAGCGCGAGAACCCTCGCACCATCAGCCATGGCTGCTGCAGTCGTCTCGCCGAATTGTTCCCACAAGGCGCTTGTAACTTGCCGCGATTTCCCTCCGCCTGTGGCGATAAATGCATCCACGATTGATGACGGGGGAAGCGCGGCCATCGTGCGGTCCATCAAGTTGAAAACGCAGGCAGCAACCGCCTGCCCATCCGTCAACAGATCGAGCCCATCCCTCGCCTTCGCCAAGTCTTTTCCGATGAGATCGAACAGTGTCTCGGACTCGTTGTCGATCATTGCGTCTTCATAGGCGCCATGGACTCCGTCGCCACGTCCGTCGGGATATCCATTGTTGAGGTAGGATCCATGCAACGTCTGGCAGGCATCACCGACATAATGCGCCATAATGCCAGCCGCGCAAACGAAGGCTGGGACATCACTCTTCCGCAAAGCCTCGACCATGGCATCGTAAAATTGCCAGACGCGGAATGGCAGCAATCCTCTTGCACTGGGCTTTGTGTGACCGAGAGTGTCGTAATAGGCCTGCCAGTCTTCGACTGTCACCTTGCTGGGATCTGCCGAGCAGATATCACGCAACGTCAGTCCATCGCCCGGTCGGGGTTGATCGATATCGGCATAGTGGGTCGGGTTTTCAGGATTGATTCCGCCTTTGCGGCCGCCCTTTATTTTACTTGCAGCTTGTTTCCAGACGATATCCGGCACGTCCGCCAAGGGCACAAACTCGCCGCCCTCTTTCGCATCCTTGATGGCCTGCTCAATTGCATCTGGATCCAGGCCTGATAGCTCGAACGCTATCCGATCCCGGTTCGCCTGCATCAGGGTCTCGAGTTTCTTCGACTGGATGGCGTCACAAGCGAAGGCTGCGATACTGTAGTGCCCGGTTTTCCCCCAATACGGCTTGACGCCGGTATTGTGATCTCGAACAAGCTCGACGTCCAACAGCCTGCAAACATTGCTCAGGCTGGTCGCCAAGGCGAAATTGAAACCACCCTCACGTGTGCCTGACAAGAAGGTCTGTCCTCCCCATTCAACAGCAAGCGGCCGCACGGGCGCATTCGGGTCAGTCATCTTGAGATGCCATACGGTACCGGAATCGCCAGGCTGGGTTTGGTTTGGCTCGCGAGGGTCGGGCGCAATCAGAAAATCAGAGACATCGTCATAGCCACCGATCGAGCGATGACGATAGAACAGCGCCTTGATCCTACCCTTCAGCCGACCGGAAGACGCGCCATAGGCCACGGTTTCCGCCTCGATCAATCGCAAGCTGATATTACGTTCGCTCAGGTCCGCCAGCGGCCCGACCGACCCCAAACCGTAGACCTGTGAAGTCCAGTCCTTCAGATCGGAGATTTCGACGAGCCCTATATCGAGTGTCAGCCAGGTCCGCTGGCCAGGAAAGTCGCGGTAAACGTCCGTGAACGGTAGCCGGGTCAACTGCTTGGCGCTAGACCGCCCGATCTCCACTTCGCCACCACGCAGGATGGCACTGATCGGGCAACCCTCAGGTCCGGAGACGTGGCGATTGGTCAGCGCAAAAACGGTGTGGCCGTCGGTGACTAGACAACCGATGCTGGCGAGACGTTTCTCTCCCTGCGTGATCGCAACTAAAGGAAAGCCGCCGCCAATGAGTGTCTGCGGCCAGTGCGCAGCAGGAAGGTGAGCCGGTGCCGCTTTCGCCGGCGTCACCTTAACGACGCAGACAGGCACCGTGCGCCCGTCTGGCATGTAGAGCGTTTTCGGGACCATATTTTCCGGATGGAGATCCCGTTTACCCGACCCAAAGCGATCCTTATCGACCCAAACATCGACGAACACGATAATGCATGGCCAAGAGTAATCTCGAACACTGGAATTATCGAGCGTCCTTTCTCCTTTCGGCGCTACAGACCGAGTGCGCATGTCGGCATCCGGCCTGCTGCTGGTTGGCCATGGGTCAGTTTCGCGGATCAGATACAGACCAATAGCGGTACCGACCACATTAGCCTTGTGGATCAGGTGATAGTGGTAAAGGTCACGGGCCTCGAGAAGATCCTTGACTGACAAGCTAGAATAATTGCGCGCAACGCCGAGAATATTCATTTTTCCCATCCTTAAGCTACACTTATCCCTGAAAGTACATTACACCAATAAAGTGTTTCAGGCGAGTGACAGGAGGGCTTCCGTCAATTTTTTTACTGCTTAAAGGTCGTTCTGTCTCACAAAAGCTAATCTTCTCTTGCTACGCTGTTTGAGGCAATCACGAAGGCGGCTTTCAAAAAACTGCAATACTAAATTGACACTTCTGCAAAAGACACTTTGTCTCTCATCCAGGATGCCCGTGAATGCTAGACGTTGCACCCCTAGGCCTAGAAGTCCGTTATTTTGAGTTTACCCCGGATGTGTCGACGAAGTTCAACGCCATCCTGGCGGGGGCGGGGTTTAACGGATCCATTGCACTGCTGAGCGTTGAGGAGATATCTGCCTTTTTCCGCGCTAACACACCGCCGCTTCTGGCAGAAGCGCTCTTTGAGCTGAAAAATTCGGAGCCCGACACCTTGGTCATTGTGGGCGGGATTGCTGAATTGCCGTGGAGTGAGCAGCGCTCCGACCTAGTCGCCGCCGACTACGCACGGCCACTTCAAGAGCGGGATGCTTTTCTGGCGTTTCGCAGCCACTGGCTTGTCACGGGCCTATTTGACTTAATTGGCCTCCGGCTCATGAAAACGAATGTGCTCGTGCGGCCCAGACCGGATGGCAAGATCTCTGGACCAGACGCGCACAGGGACATGAATCCGATTTCCGCTCTCACCACCGTCTGCAATTACGCGCCAGCGGAAACCCAGTTCGTCGACATGCCCGCTTGCCTGCGCTCCCTAGCCGCAGATTTCAAACAACGCTTTGTATTCGAGCCTGGCGCTCACGGGGGTTACCCAATGACTCTTTCGGAATTCGAGGTGAGAATAAACGAGTTGCGCTTTCTCGGGGATGGACGCGTCCATGCTCTTGTCCCGTGCCAGAGCAACAGAAACGAGGACTTGGCACGATACGAGGCTGCGCTCTCTGAGTTTTCAGTCGGTATCACGATCGATCCCGGCACGATCGTTATGTGGAACACACTTTATCATCGCGCGATGCCGGCCAAGACCGCGGTTGCTCCGACCTTCGGTCGATATTCCCGCGTCGCGCTGTTCTGGGGTGGCCGGTGAACGAAATCGCCTGTCAACCTGATCAGCGGCTGGATCAATTCGTGCAATCTATCTTTAGCAGTTGGGGAAGGCTGCGACCGGCCGGTCTTTTGCATCAATTCGTCGGTCAAAGCTATGGTGACAGGCTTTTCCTGCACGATCTTTGCCACTGCATCTCTGCATCAGGGTTCAGCCGACGTGATGAGGAACTGACCGCGGTTCTCCAAAGCACGTTGAGCCGCGACCTGACAATCAGTTATCGCGCGGACAGGTTTCCCGACACGGTCAAACGCGACCTGCCAACACTCTCACAATTCGACGATAAATACTTGCGCGAGGTCGAAAGGTTTATGCTCCACTACTATCAAAAAAGTGACCATCCAGACCAATTTCCTGCTTACAACAACAAGCGTTCCAGTTCGTCAGACATCGCGCGCGTCTACAGGCTCGCTGAACGGCTTGATCATTTCTGCCATCGGGATTTCGGGTTGTGGTTTTATCAGGTCCCTGCAGAACGCCTAAAAAAACTCGAGGCGAGAAGCTTTGTGAGCATCATTTCCGAAGCTTGGGGCGTCCAACAGTACAAAATTGACAGACTGTTCGGCAATGTGGTGGTCAACGAGATCTTGTCCTTGCTTGGCCAAGAGGATCAGAGCACGGTGCCACGCTAAACGTTTTGTTGAGGGTACAAGCAGTATTTGGCTAAAGGCGAGTGACCGAGCACCCTCGGCTTCAGCGGTCGCCGGTGGTGTGAATTGTTGTTAAGTCACCCCATTGACAACGAGCGCATCAGGCGCTGAACACCAAAGGCTGAGCAAACTCACCTCGCTTCAGCGCCAGAACCTCTTGGCATCGAGAACATCGTCCAGCGTGTCCTGAGCCATTCGGATCGGATGCCCGTTAGTGGAAGACTAATTGGTAGGTAATCCTACCGCAGACTGCGACAATTCCTATTGTGCTACGTCTGTTAGTTTTCGTTTGGGTTCGATCCATTTTCCCTTTCGCCATGATCCACTTACGCCGGGTAAAATTGTTTCCGAACAATCCGTTACACCAAAACTGGCGGGCTAACGCGAAATGGAAAAACGGGTTAAATCCTAGAGAAACTCAACATCCCGGAGACCATAAGGCAAAATCCATCCGTCAGAAGGGCAGACCGAAGTGAGATGGGCTAGTAAAAGTCGTCATGGGGCCCCGAAACCGTAATATCTCGATCAAGCACTTTGGCTTCTCTGACCACTCCCGAGCCTCGATCAACCTCGATCAAAATCTGGACATCGACCTCATCTTCCAATTCCATGGAGGCCGTCTCAGCGCCATAATATCTGTCGTCCTCACGGTCGTAGATCGCGTCGCTTCGCTCATCGTATTGTACATCTACTTGCACTTGCAGTCTAGCATCGACTACCAAGTTCACTCGCGTGTCGCTGAGCCCGACAACCGACCAGCCATCGATCGCCTCTATCCTCAGAAGGCGACCATCAAACGCCTCGCCATCTGGTAGATCACCGATGTAGACATATCCAACGTCCTTCATTTGATGATCAACCGCCTCCCTGAAGGTTTGGTCGAAAGCCGGGTGGTTCAGCACAGCCTCCGCCGCTTCTTCACCCTCCTGACCTAGGTCTGCTGCAGCACGCATAAGCATGTCCTGCAATTTCTCAACAGCAACCAAGCTTTTCGTTGCCTCGGCGGCCCGTCTCATCGCGCCATCGCCGGTTACAACAGTAATTTTTTCAGACTGCTCATCGCACCACGCCAGCAAAGCCTCAATCATAAAAGCGTCCGGAAACTCTTTGCTTGCTTCCTTATCGAAAGGGGGAGCACGGTCGAAATACTTTTTGAAAATAAGGCCCGCCTGCAGATCAAGGGCGTTGTGCACGATCGCACTGCATTCAAATACGAGGAATTCGTGGAATTGCGCGAATAGCTCGCCAGCTAATGCCTCCGGTTCAAACACGACAGGCTCACTAGGAGCCGACTTCGGGGCGGACTTTCGCCAGCGCCGCAAATCTTTTTCGAGCGAGCTCAGCTCCTGCTGTTTAAGCAAAACGCGCTCATGTATCTGCCGTTTTACTTCGAGTAGCGTGATGTCCGTGGTGTGCAGCACGACGCGGTGCTCCGCCACCTGCTTGGCCAGCAGTCTCATGGCCGGATTTGCAGGATTGTGACCAAGGGCCCGGTAGACTTGAGTGTCAAGGAATACATGCCTCGAGGGAAGAGGCTCTACTTCACCCTTCTTCTCTTGCTTCCTCACCATAATTAACGTCTCTTTCTCTCGCACTGACCAATTGATACCCAAGGCTTAGCGTGCTGGTATAGCAATACGATAATCCACCCTATGCCAAGCATTTTTCCGCTGGGTCCGTCAGGAGATCGCGGGCGCCCGCCAGTAAAGCTTATAGTAATGGCCTTCGACAATCAGGACTGCCTAACTGTTCCACCATCCGCACCACTGCGCTTCCTAGTCCTTCGATCTCCACGATGGATCCCGTCTGCCTGTGGTCATCCATGATGCCATTTTCGAACATCAGCGACGGCTCAAAGTAAGTAGTCTCTGAAATCGAATATCCTTTTCGAGCTTGGGAGCCAGCTTTGCGATATGGATAAGTGCACTCTCCAAACCATTTGGGATGATCGCCCCCTCCTCGCTTCCGATTGTCTTCTCCAATATCGCGAGAAGAGCCGATGCTTTCGCGGGATCGTCAATGATAGAGAAGTTATCATCTTCGGCATTGCGATCCAGAATTCCATAGTCCCACAGAGACCAGCAATCAAACGGCGTCAAATACGGAAGCACGAGTTCGGCTATCGCGGCATAGCGCGTTCCAGCCGCAGCAGGTAGTTCTGCGAGACTTTCCGAAACTTGGCGCGAATTCAGTGTGAGCTCCTTCGGCCACACCTCCAAGAACAGCGACGCGACCAATTCGAAGCGACCGTTGATGTCCACGTCCTTACCGTTTTCAAGAAAGTCGTGCATCGCTTTGATCGCCTCACGACGAACATCATCGCCTCCCATTCGGAGCATTTGCTGGGCGAGGTTGAAGGGAACGGCGGGTGCCTGTTTGTCACGAGCACTCAGGAGAAGAGACCAGATAACCTGCTGTGAGAGGTCCCCCCTCACACGACCAGAGAGGTGCTTGGAGATGGCGGCGGCAACAAGCGGTTCGGCAAGCTCTGAAAAAACTTCAGCGCCCGGCAGATGCCCTGACGCGAGACCTTCCCACAGTTCGAACGTGACATCACCTGGTAATGCTCTCTTCAACGGTTCAATAAGGTTGGTAGTCGTCCACGCCGGCTCAGCGACATGGTAGTAACCGACATCACGAAGAAGAATATATTGTGCGTCGAAGCGAGCCTCACCGGTTGTGTTTGCGATCGCAGAAAGGATATCTGCCCAGGGTCCTTCTGACAAAGGCGTGCCTCCAGCCTTCACGGTTGGCCAACCACTCAACGCGAACAGAAGTTGGCCTACTGGCGATGCAAAAGCACGTTCGCTGAGAGGTTGCGAAAGATCCGGCTCTTCATTTGTGGCTGCGACAGCAATCGGCCACAGTGCAAGCCATGCAGCAAGAAACTCCTCGCCGTCACGAAGCAATTTGTCCCAACTATTCATGAACGAAGCCAGCCCATTAATCGCTTCCTTGAGCACTTCGGGCCGCTCCCCAACGATTGCCTTGCATGCTCGCACTGCGATCGGGATTTTGGCTTTGTCCTCTGGCTTAACCTTGTCAGGCCCAACGTTTAGATCCAAGGGCCGGAACCCATAGCCGAAAGCCTGCCAGATCTTCGCAGATACCGTTTGATCTGGAGCTCGCTCAAGCAATTCAAGCACGTCGGTCGGATTTTGCGCTATGTAGTCGGACGCGAGCTCTGTTCGATCGTCCCAGCCACCATCACCAATCATATTGGCGAGTTCTCCCAGCAATTGGGGACCCGGAGGGGCTTCCAAAGCGGCTTTGCTGGACCGGTCTCGTCTTAGCAAGCGTACGCCTTGGTTAAATCCATAGGTCAGATCAACCTCAGGCGTGTCCCCTAGCAATTCGTTCGAATCATTGAGCCATTTGCTCGCCTTCTCAGAAAGCATGCTTCCAGCCGCCCGAATTCGTTGTAGCTCAACCCGCGTATGGTGTTGCTTAAAGCCCAGTCTGTCCGCTGTTTCGACTGACTTTGGAATGAGTTTCGCAGGTTGCCCCTTCAGTAGGCGCGCTTCCAGGCGGGGAGCGCGATCTGCGGGAATTTCACTCCAGCGCACGGCGCGAAGTTCAGCGATCTCAGGATAGGAACTGGACCACCAGAACTCCTCATCATCGATCTTCTCCAAGAATTCGGACACCTCAGCCGGGACCGCCAAATGGGGGTTGCGGGCAGCCGCAGCCCAGAGCCGTCTGTACAGCTTCCACTCACTGGTGTCCCACGACAACACCAAGCGTCTTGCAGCTTCCACGTCAATGGTGGCAAGCCTTTCCAATACGGAAAACATCAGTTTCGTTGCCGGTGCAAAACCCTCACCGTGCCTGTCCGGCTCGCCGCCGCCTGGAGGAAACTGCGCTTCAGGCACATAGTAGACCCGATGTACCTGCCAATTTGTCGAGTCTACACCATCGGCTATCGACCCGATCATCCGCGCCAGATTAAGCCCCGAAAGCAGAGAGGCATTGAGCGCAGCACCCAATTCAACGAGAAAGTTGCGATCACTGATGTCCTCGAGCCCGATGTCTTTTGGGGTGAGGCGGTCCCCGCTGGATATTTTGGCCCAGATGAGATGCTTCAGCAACTTTGGCTTATTTGGCAGCTTTTCGCCAGAAAGGGCGTGATAGTGCTTACTGGTATCAATCTTGAGCCAAGGCCTGACTACCTCGACAATCAGCTCAATAATTTCACGTTGTGTCCCACCAAGCTTCAGCTCTCGCTTGATCATGTACTTGTCGAGATTGGTCTCAACGTCCGGTCGTTGCCAATATTCGAACACACAACGCCATGCGAGCGCGAAAGGCGCACTGATCATATTTACACGCTGATCGAACAAGTCACGCAAAGACGTGCGTTCTGCGTCATGGTCTGCGGTCAAGCCAACGGCCCATGTCAGGACAGCACTATCGTCCAAGCGACCGTCGGCGAAAGCCCATGTGGTCTGGCGAATACGACTTCCTGTGTCGGACAGTTTCGGACGGCGCATGTCAACGTTCCTTTCCGGTTTCCCGGATGATTTGATTCAAGAAGCTAAGCCATCGTGGCGAGCATCCCTTTTGGGAAAGAAGTTTTGACAGGTCAGTCTGTTCACTCTGCGTTGATCGGCGCACGTAGTATTTCAGGAAGGACTTTGCCGCATCACCCGCCGGAGATTCAGGATCGAGAAGACCGAGTGTTTTCAGATAGGAATTCAGCGAGGCCTGGTTACGCTTGGTTGGCAAGATATTTGCCCATCGCACAAGGAGGTCACCCAGTGCCTTGTGATTATGAGCGCTATCATATGGAATAGGCGTGATACCCCGGGCTCGCCATTCCGTTGGTGTTCGCTCGTCGGACGGCTCACATCCAATGAATGCGTACCGTGGCTTCAAGTCGTTGAAATGTCGCTCATCGCCGGCGATGGCATTGAGGAGGTATCTCACCGGGGAATCGTTCGCGCTGTAACCGACGAGAACGAGATGGAAGATACGCGCGGCGTCGTACAAAAAGGACGTTATCAGGTGCCGGCGGAGATACGAATCTCCAAAGTCTTGGTCCGTCAGAATCAGCGCCGATCCTTTTTCGCGCTTCCATGAAAGTTTTCCATGGACATGCAGAATACCACCAAAATCTGTTCTCCGGCTTGGATTGGGAATTTCACCGAGCGCAAAAGATTCAGCGACCGCTCGCTCCTGCTTGGCAGCTTCCGATAGAAGGCGATCGAAGTTTGTTGTCACCAAAAGCGTTTGTCCGTAACGCTGACCCAAGTGGACCAGCGCGCTATGGATGGGATTAGGTTGCGTCGTCCGAGCCAATACTTCGCGCGCCGCACGCCGCATTGTGCTCTCATCGTTGGGGTCGCCATCGATACGGCGCTCCAACATGCCGAGCACCACGTCATATTCGCGCTGGCAAAAGAACTTCAATTCAGTGCGCTGCGCATCGGATAGAAGGTGAGGCGCATCGCTCCAACTTGGGCCGCCGCGCACTGAAACGGCATCCATAGCCGCAGCCACCGCCGGGTCCACTTTCCGATAAATATCTGCGACCAGACCGCCAAAATCGGGCAGTGAAGACGGAGCCGGGTAAGATGCACCCGCCCCTACTATAAACAGTACATCTCCATGATCCCGGGCCAGAAGTAGATCCTCAGGCAAGGGAGGAAGGCCGACTTCCAGATATACTTCGTTCGACATATTTACCCAATCAAAGCGTCATCACATCCACGCCACGAATAATCGTTGACACCACAACCTTATGAGGCTTGTTTCCGAATGTGTAGGCCCACACTGAATTTCGCAATGTCATACATGGACTGAATCGCGCCTGGTCAGTAATACCAAGGGTGGGCTCGAGAGGAAAACTCCCTACCTTTAGAACTGTCGATGGGAAGGTAGCCGTTCCGGCGCCAAACGCGAGCCGTCGTATTTCAAGGATGCGAACCTTTTTACCGCAGACGATAAGCATGAAGGCGATGGTATTCTACTTGCCGATTTGCATAGTCAGAATAATATAAATGCAGTTCGAGGATATTTCGGCGGAGCGGGGATGATTGCGAGAAGAACTAGACTCAGGGCAGCCGCTAGCCGACCGATAATCCAGCCCTTGCCGGTAAACGTAACACTTGCACAGTCCAGTGGACAGAAAAGCTCGCATTGGGGGAGCGCACTGTCCGGTTTCGTTGGGGCCTTAATCGGCGGTCTAGCTGTCTTTGGGGGCAGCCTGTATCAGACTGTTGCTCAACGCGAAATTGCTCGCGACAACATCGCTGTTGAACGAGATAAGTTAGCTTTGGGCCGCGACAGCTTGAAGCTCGAGGGGGACAAGTTAGCTAGCGAGAGTGACAAACTCGCACTGGAAAGAGATCGTTTTAATTACGTGCAGCAGCAAGATCTACGCGCCGCTCTTACCGCGAAGACGAGGTCTGAATTGGATGCAACGATAGCTGCGCAAAGGCTTTCTTGGGACGAAATTCAGCTGAATAAGAATGTCGAGCTACAGAACCAGGCATTACTCGCGCAAACTTGGTCATCCTGCTTGAACGCAACGGCGTTGGTTAGACAGCCCGTCTCCCTGCCTTCGGCCAACCCCATCGGGACACCAACGGTGGGCGCTGGAGAAGACTCCATAAAATGTATGAAGAAGTTTGAAGACTTCAACCCAAGGATGTTAGAAACGTTACCTGTCCCGGTGAAGCGTTAGCCTTTCTGCAACTTGCCACTTAGTCAGAAAAGGTTGGCGCGGGATTATTGCCGCACTTTAGGGCAGACTTTTTTTCATCAAACCTACTCCAGGGGAGATCAATGACCACTGCCACTATGGCTGGTTTCTAGCCGCAATGATCGCATACTGTCACGGGTGAACGATAAAGCCCTCTCCCATCTAACGGATCACGCAATTCAGCAGGATGGGAATGGCCGACAATGCAACACGCTGGAATAGACGACCGCAGGCAGAATGAAAAATCGATCGGAGCAGACCAGTCCGGCTTATTGCAAGCGAATCGCGTCCATTCATTCAGCATTTTGATCGCCAGCTCCTTGCGCGTCCGAAAACTACTCATTGAAAGAGGCAGGTCGATCTCTAGCAATGTGGGCGCGCCGATGGTCTTGAGCACATTGCGCGCCGGATCACTGAGTACGGCAGTCATCCATTCACTTCCATAGATGAGATAATGCGCAGCATATTTCAGGAGAGAGGTGTCATCGGCAACGACATATAACCGCCCTTCATCGAGCGTGTTCCCAACTTCCCGGATTGCCTCTTCAACTCGGTTTCGCGTCCAATGGAGATCGGTATTCTTCTCGATTATCGCGCGCCTGGCCGTCATTTCGCCCCGATCGTGAAGGCGAAGCCCTTCCCGAAAATAAACACTGGCATCAATTGTCCGGCAACCGTGGGAAGGTGCGCATAACTGAATATTCAAGAGCATTCGCGAGCGCTTCAGTGCAGCTGTCGAAACCACCCCGAAGGGATACACCGAGTATTTCGGACCACTCGGGATCGTCCCAGCAAATATCGCGGTAATCGCCGCGACGAAGGCGGCGCATGCCGTCCTTGCGAAAGCGCGAAGCTAGCCAAGTCTCCAACGAGGGCATCCAGCTATCCGGCTTTTTCCAAATAAAGTGGTGCACTCGCCAGACGGGGTCCATACGAAGGCTTTCGGACATATCCTGGGCGCTCACAGCTGCGTTGTTCTCACGACGACTTTTGCAATCTTGTTGTCAGATGCAAAGCGCTTCGCACGGACAAGTGCTTCATCCATCATAAAATCGAACGGCCCACCGCCACCGTTGTCGACTTCGGCGCTGTCGTAGAAATATGCCTTTTCGGTTACACTTCCGTTCACCAGTTCCTGGTGGACGACAACGACAACATGCCGCTCTTCGGCCAACGATGCATCCGATGCGTTATCTAAAGCCTCCACCAAGTTGTACCTCCGATATGACCGATTGTAAGACTAGCCTAGAACGACGACCTAGCCATCGTATTCCGACAGAATTTGTGGCGTTCGAGGCTCTCGGAATCGAGCCTCGATCCACTTTCGCGCTTACCCCCATCCACTGACAGGATAACGGTCTTTCTCGTGCATCGGGCGGGCGGCAGTATACCTGCAGTCCTCTGCCGCCGTTACACTCAAACGCCAGCGCGTATCATCTTCCTCGTTAGCGAAACGGACATATCGATACGGTGGAGTTGCTGGCGAAGGGGCGCGCAATCGGGATACCCCGCCTTAAGCTTCTGCTTTAAATGTAGGAGCATCACGACGACATCCTGTGGTGATTTCGCCATCTCAAGATATGGAGCGTCTCCTTCAACCTCGGTATAGTAAACCTCGAAAAATTCTGGCCCGTTGAGCTGGCCGCGCCCGATCTCGAGACTCATCCACCCCTCTAACGTTGAGCGGACCGAATTCAGACGTCGGTAGGCTCCATAGGGTCGGTGGTTTGAACGAAGCACTGCCTTGATGATCCGCCCGACCTCAATGTGACCGGCAACCCCCAGTTCTCCAGCAGGGCGGCGCCGTGACGACCCCACACTATAGCTGCAGGGAATAGTCATTGCGCTAGCCACAGGATAGATTGTGCCCCGGCATCTGGCGCGGCGCCTGTCCAGAGCGTTTTTAGCCAGCGGACTTATGAAAGTATCCCATGAAGACACCGATTCTCCCGGCCAGTCCGCTTCGACGAGCGGTGCGGGCATGGCCTCAATTCTCGCCAAAAGTCCATCAAGATCATATCCCGAGCGCCCATCTGTCGCTACATAAAGGTCGCAACTATATGGGTTGTACATGCCCGGCCAGGATGTTTTCGCAACACGCCAACCGGTTCGAATTGCCCACGCAGCCCGCGCCTCTTCATCTGGCGATTGGGCGTAGGGCTCATCGATTAAAATGAATTGTCCGCTCGCCGGATCGACCCACAGCGTGGTGTGGTCCCTGTCTGGCAGCTCATCGTTGACCGAACCGTTTTGATAGGCCTTTTGCGGATTGCGCAATGGCCGAAGCCCTGTGTGCTCCATAAAGCGAAGTGAGCGTTCGGAAGTGCAAAGACGCTCGCGTGCGTAGCTTTGCGATGGATCGACCAAATCACATACGAAGTGGTCGTTCGCTACCTTTCGAAACTCTTCCAAGCCACGAACCTTCTTAAGCTCGGGTTTCCAGTATATTTCCAAGAGCGGCCTCGGCAGATTGATCCTAAGTGTCTCGCGCCCACTTCGCCGGCCCGTCGTATCCATCCAATATCTGGTAAGCAACACATATGGGGGTGAATCCGCTGGCACTGCTGCGTTAAATACACGCTGAGCATTGCGGAAGTTTGCGTAATTAGCCGCGTTCGCGGCGAGATCAAGCGCAAGAGCGTGCTTGAGCCCTTGCTCCTTGCGAATCTGCGAGGCGAGCCTTTTAATACCATCGAGGGTCGTAGGCCGCACTTTACCATTCAACATAGCCATTCTCCTGGCCTGAATTTGCAAGCGTCACTCGCCAACCGCCTTTCAAGCCCGAATGGTTGATGAAAGGATTCAGATAAATTTTTCAGCAGTGCTGCCAGCAGCTTCGGAACGGCGAGTGCCATGCTCATGCCAAGAGCAGACAGAAGGTAAGCGAAACTGCGCAGGCAATCAATAGTGCGACAGCAGACGTCGACATATGTGCACGCAATAATTCCGAGTGGATTAACAACAGGCGTTGGTTTCGGGCGTACGCCGCGGGGCAGAATCAAGACTACCGTGCAGAAGGGACACAATCGAATTCCAAGACGATGTGAAACACAAGAACTTCAGTCTGGGCGGGTGATTTCACAAAATTGAATGGTACTTGGCTGAACAAAATCTGTTGCCCGCTTGGGGGTAGCGAGTGTTGAAACGAGGAGATCGCTGGAGATGCAGAGCCCATTTGGCTGTTGATCCTCGCAAGCCAAGTGGCCCGATCGTCAGCTACTGTATAAGCGATCATGCCGCCAACGAGATCGTCTGTGTATGGTTCTTTGGGATCAGAGAAACGCCCGAGCCCGTCCCCCGACAGGTATTTTTTAGCAATTTCGGCATCTTTGGTCAGCACCTTCGCCTCGATACGGAGGTCGAAACTGCCAAGCCCGCTGCGGTAAAAGCGGAAATCCGTTGGCTTCGCATAGCGACCGATGCCTGCTTTCCGGCGACGTGGAGCTTCGGCGTAAAACTCAAGACTGTCTATATCAGCGATATCAGGCCCAAAATTGTGGGCATTGAGTATGAAATCGCGCTTGACCAACTCCATCTGCTCAACCAGGGCCTCGGAAACAGCCGTCTCTTCTGGGACTTGGAATCCGTTTTTGTTGTTGATCCTGTGGGCGGACTTGCGCCACCACCCAGCTAGGCCGGTGTAGTGTTTTTGACCATCTGCACTCCGGATGCGTCGCTCTGCCTCCTCAAAAAGCCGAACAACCTGATAGATGGTATGCTCCCACAACAGCTTCTTACCGAGCGCTGCATTGCTAGTGAAGAAAACCTCAAAATCACTCAAGCAGCGGCCCCCGAGTGAAGTATGGCGGCCGAAATACCCTGAGCATCTGCAAACGCTTGCTCAATAGTCCAGGCGGCACGCGTCCATGGCTTCAAGACAGCAACGCTGTTTGAAGATGGATCGTAGCTTATGGCGGAGTATGGACTGAATTCTCCTGGACCGGCACCAGTCAATGCCATTTCCGACGCAACAGCGGCGGTCGATTCGTCACTGGGTGGTCCGAACTTTATCAGAATCTCAGCAAAATAGTCATCGCCTAGGTCATCTTGAAGTGCAACAACAACGTTAGCTAGCGAACCAAACCGCTGGACTAATTGCGTCGACAACATTGACTGGTATCGGTCGAGCTTATCGACATTTGGTCTTTGTAGGCTTGCGGTCGGCAATTGCGAATCTTCATAACCACTTCGAAATTCAACATATTCCTTTACCGATGCGGCGAAGGACACGTCGAGACCCATTCTAGCCGAGACCAGATTTGTGATCATCGACTGGTCCCCGGCGAGCAGCGTGTCTAGAGCACTATCGCCCAAACCATCGATTGGGAAAGGTACAGCTTCAAGATCATGCTTTTCCAAACGCGCATGGTCTAAAATCCAACTTTTCCCAATCAACGCGTAAAAATAACTGGCGACATCTGAAAGAAGATAATTTGCCATGGCGCTCAAAAGCTTCTTTTCGGCCACGCCAGCGATACGTTCTGGAAAGTAGATCGCGTTGAACGTCGATGAAAAACCGACCGGTTTTTCGATGAAAACAGCGTCGTTCATGCTGCGCGGAATCAACAACACATTTCCTGAGAACAGGGCCTTAAACTGCTTGGCAATCTGATATCGCTCAAGCTGCATGTGTGGATATGCTTCGAATCCGAAGCCCTCTAATCCAAGCGCTTGCTTATAATTCGCCTTTAGCAGAAGCTTCTCTGGAAGGCCAGTTTGAGCTGGACTCCCGCCGCGCGACATTCGCAATCCCCATGCTTCAAGAAATCCGCCGAGAGATTTCGACGTCTTCTCAGTCCACAGCTTGATGTGACGAGCGTATCTGCGGTCTAGCGGACGCAGGATGAGGTGGGTGAACCAGCCGTCCGGGTCGCGTACAAGATCGCGCAACCGGTGCGTTTCCACATCCGATGCGTTTGCGATGATCGACCACAAATGTCCCTTTTCACCGATTGGCTGAGACGACAGCAGCGGTGAGTAGATCCACACCTCGTCCATTGGATGAGGTTCGATATTCCGGGCGAACACCGCAATTGTTGGGCTTCTGGCTTCGGCGAACAGCCTATACCGGAAATGCGAAAGATTGGCGATGCCAGCGAGGGCGAAATGCGAGGCGACCGCATTTGGAAACGCTGAAGCGCTTCTGCTGACAAAGCTTCTTGTAGAGATGAGGACGCCCATAACGCCGTTCACAGCAAGCAGGTCTCGCTTGATCTTCCAAATGAAAAGCTCAGAAAGACGTTTGTTCGATATGGGATAATGACGCTCATTCAAAGTGGTATGGAATTCTATCGCCGCGACCATTGATTGAGCAATCTTATCCTGCCGTTCTTGAGAGCGCTGAGCATTTGTCCGGCTGGCGCTATCACCAAACGATCCCCATGGAGGATTGCCTACCACGTGGGTGAAACGTCCGACGCTGTTCGGACCTTCGCTCTGCACGGCAAACACATCCTGAGAAATGATGTTGTTCACCAGCGGCGGGAACACCTGTGTCCCGCGCGCCATTTTTGCGAGCGCTGTAATATTGGCGCCACTTATATAGTCCAGCAAGGTTAGGTACAGACTGAAACGGCAAACGTTTGCCGCCTGTCCATTTCGTTCGATTCCAAAAATGTTTCGTTCGAGCAACTTGCGCGAGGATCTGAATTGCTGCCCCCCCCAAGTGCCGGCCGGTAGTGTTCTTTCCAGTATGCGGCGATACGCGCCAACCAGAAAAATTCCGGATCCGGCCGCAGGATCGAGGACACGGCTCTCTTTTGTGAAAGGCTCAATGCGATCCGTCTCGTCCAGCACGTAGTCGACCAGGAAAGGCGGCGTGTAGAAAGCGCCGTCGTCTGACTTTGTATCCTGTGATTCCAGTGCGAGGAACAGTTCGTATATAGCGGAGATTGTTTCGGTCCGCAGCGTCGAGAAAGAGACATCCAGAAAGCTTAGCTGCCGCCCAGCAGGGCTAACGCGGTCTCCGTGACGTATTACGCGATGAATCATGTGAAGGGTGCCGTCAGTTACCGCCTTCCGGTGCGACTCCGAGACAGGAAAGATCGCTCCGTTCATCACGCCATCAATCGCATCAAACAACGACCAGACTTCTTTTGCAGGCCATACAACATGAGAACGCTGGGGATCGTCCAGACTTGCCGCGATCGATGGGCAAAGCAATTCGTCGCCGCCCGGAGCCTTCAGACTCGCGATCCAGCTCGTATCGACGATATGCCGGTCGAGTAGAACATAGAGGTATAGAAACCTACCAATAATCGCGTGAATGACTGACCGTTCCAGCTCTGTCTGCTCGGTCTGAACGACTTGGCTGAGAGCAACGATTCCTTCCAGCAAAGCCTTATCGACACGAGATGAGCGGTCGATAGAGAAATCTCGCCAAACCACTGAACTACTCAAAGCAATGGCCGTGAGCGACGTGAGTTCTACTGGGAGGGTCTCAGAATCTGTTAATTTTTCCCATGCCAGGCTGATCGCTTGCTCCGGCGGAGGTGCCAAACCGCGCCTTATCTGAAGGCCTGACGGCGTTGCCACAAAAAGTAGCGGCACGACCCCTTGGCTCCACACCAGACGATGAATGTCCTTGGCAGCGGCATCGTCCTGTGCCGCGCAGAAGTAAAGTATGGGTGTGAAACTCTGTTGATAGCCCGCACCGGGTAGTCCAAACCCGAATACAGCGTAGGCTCCCACTGTGTCAAATGCCTGGCGAACTATATGCCGATTTGATGTACCCTTGAATTGATCCCAAGAACGCGTCAGCCCGGCGCTGGCACCAAAACCGAGGCGTGTGATGACGTCCTCTATCCGTGCAAAGAGGTTCTCCGCCTTCTCGTCTTGTGTTGCGCCTTTATTCATCAAATTCTAAAATTTCGACTGATTCTTCCGGTGGCCTGCTTGCCAATTATCTCTTGAAATCACTGACAAGTCATTACGTTTAATGAATAATTTAAAATACCGAATTGTTCAGGTAGTTCAGGTACTTAGGTCGAAGCTAGGATTTGTTCCTTTATTGTTCCTCTCGTCAAGCGCTGATGGTCGTGGCGGGAGCAGAATGGCGATCTCATCCCACGTGTTGTTCGCGCGTACACGGACCCCCTGTGAAATGACGATCATCGCCACCTCGAAAGTTTGGTCGGCTGCTCGATCACCTCATCAAATCGATCGGAACTCAGCGCTAGCCATGTTGAGCGCATGCCACAGCAGTTCAAAGACCGATATGGATCCGCATACACTGAACCGGAACTATTGACATAACATCCGCAAAGGTGCTTGGTACTTCCCGACGAGTATCTGATAACATCACGCATCAACCGAGGTAAAATTGATGAGCGACGTTATATCTGTCCTGACATTTAAATCAGTCGAGACGATTCTGGCTGATGGTGGCACGCAGTCCTGGGCATTGGACAGGACGAGAGCTGCCCGATGTGACTATGTCGTCGTATGCCGAAATGCAAAGACCCGCGAAGCGCAAGGGCCAGAACCGCATGGAACGGCGTTTCTGGTCGGTAAGGTCAAGGATGTCGTTGCATCGACCGAAACAGCTGGCCGCTGGCTGATCCTAATCAGCGAATACGCCAGAACCAACGTTCCAGATCAGTGGTCTGGCCGAAATCCCGTAGCTTACTGGAGCGACCGGAACTTCTCAGATATCGACTTCAAGGGGCTGACTTACCAACCAATAGCCGCGTCAAAGGCGTTGGGGCTGACGATCGCCGAAGCTAAGGCGGGCCTCGCGGTCACGTTTGATGTGCCCGAAAGCGCCATCGAGATCACGATCCGGGGGTAACACGGCATCTGCAAGTGCGCGACGCATTTGCGAGATTCCACTAGTAGGCCATAATAATGAAGGAACTTAAAATGGCAGACACAGGTACAACTACAAAGGCGGAAAGTTTGCTCGAAAAGATGGCTGCGTTGGTAGAAGCGGCAGACGCAGAGGCAGAGCGCCGGAAACGGCAAGTCGATCAAGCGATCGCGGCGTTGGCCGCAGCTGAAACTGCAGCCAAGGCGGAGCTCAATTCGAAGCGTCGACTATACCAGATCAATTACCGCATCAAAGACGTGAAGGTGAAAACAAAGGGCACGGCCGATCAGCGCCGGACAGCTCTGGTGGCGATGATCGAATCCTTAAAGCCGTCAGAAAACCATACATCCACTTCGACTTGGATCGTGCGCCTTCACATTAAAAAAGCGGCCACGGTTCTGGGCTTACTAAAGGGCCCTGTCTCTAGTTTTGACTATCTAGCAGTTGCGCAAATCGACAGCAATCGCGCAAAATTTGGGGACGCTAATCTCCAATAGTGGTCGCTGCGTCTTCCGGGCGCGGAACCCAACGAAGTTGCCTTGAGTGGATGGAGTGGGGGGAATTCTCGCCTTTATCGATTTCATGGGCTTATATTGGAAGTGGAGGCGACAGGTGTATCTGTTGTCCTGAAAGCAGTGTAACGCGGTCGGCAAGACGAAAAAAATCGCTGCGACGTCGGGTATCTGTTTGCTTCAGTCCAAGTTAACAAGCTTTGCCGACACTGTAGTTTCTTCTCTCCACCTCCTCAATCTACCGATTAAGCTCCGGCGGATTCCCGCCGTGTGCTTCCTAAAGACAGATCTGGCACGGCCCGCCGTAGGGTCGAAATGCTGGCTCTGTCCGTTGCTAATTATCAGTTTCCAATTTCTGCGCATGTTCTTGGAGTACGCGATGCCACTACCTATTCCGCTACACTGCATTAGGCCAAACACTCAGAACTTAGGCGTTGGCACTGGCTTCGTGGTGAGGAGCGGAAACTCCAAATGGCTGGTGACATCGGTGCATCTCGTGAGTGGCCTCGTGAACACGCCCGCGAACCTTAGTTTCTTTATGAGCGTATCATTTCAAGTTGTTGGCAAGAATGTACGGCTTGCGCTCCAGACCGGCATCTCCGGGCGATACTCAATTGCGAATGATCCGTCTGATGGAATGTTCTTCGACGCCATGTCTGTCAAGCTTTCGGGCTTTGAAGCGGCTTCACTTGCCGCGTACGGCTTCTACGAGGCAAGTTCAATTGTTGCAGCCACAGTTGGTGAAAAAATCTTGATGACAGGTTTTCCCGGTATGAAGCTCCATCCGAAGTCGGCAACCTCGCTGGGCGCGGTTGTAACTCAAGTAGAAGGAGTGAGTGTAGCTGTATCGAAGGCCGGCCAACCTGGCCTCTCCGGTGGTCCTGCGACGACGTCTTCGGGACTTGTTGGACTGGTTCAGGGCACAACGAAAACGCCTACTGAAGGGCTAATCACATCGTTACTTCTTTTAAAGCCAATCCTCTTCAGCTAGACGGGGCAAGCCGAGACTACGACACCAAGACGCTCTAGGCGGAAATCAGCGCCCAATGTGCAATCATCCCCCCCGTGACAGGCGGCTGCGCTATCAAGGGAAGTAAAGTCTTGCAATCTAGATTGGCTCTCGAAACCTCTCCGCCATCATCCGATCTCGGTTGCTCATGACCGCATGAGCGAAAACCGGGTTTTCAGCGTTGGAGCGCTCCAGGAGTTCGTTCAGGAGCGAAAGGTTGGCGGTCTGTTGCTGCCCCAATGTTTGTCGGATCTCACTGAGTTCGTCATCGTCATTCAAGCAAATGAACGAAAAATATTTTCCGAGGAAGCCGACCATAACGTCTGAGATCTGGACGCCTAGTTCACTCTCGGAGTTTGCAAACCGGAAATGGTTGAGTTCCTTGATTCCATCGACGAATTGAACGTTTTTGATATACTCGATGATGACTTCTTCGACATCCAGAATGTGCGAAGCGTTCTTAAGGATGTAGAAGCGCTCCAGAAAGAAGGTGCCAAAGCCGCCAATCAGAACATTCGAAGTCTCGTTCTCAATAAAGGGGAGCGAGGCGACATTACGACCCATTTGCAACACGCCCTTCAACATCATGTAGTTAAAATGATCGAGCAGTTCAGAGCGTGCTTCAGCCAGGTCAAGCAGCTCCTCGATAAATTCGCGCCCGCGCTCTCTACCGACGTTGGGGAATGAATAGCGACGAAAAAGATCGATTAGCCCCTCAAGATCATATCGGAGGATTGAAAACAGATCGTTTTTCAGGTCGCGCTCGAAGGGGAAAAGTTGGGCGGCGGAATCATCCGACAAAATCGAGTCGACAATATCAACAACGCTCCAGTAGAGGGGATCAACCACCGAGAAGTGGACATACAGGCCCTGCTCGAGAACCCAACGCAGAAAAGTCTCCAATTTCTGACTGGTGAGTATTTTAAGAAAGTCGCCTGTCGCAACATGCTTAAGCTTGATCTCCGGAGCGCTGTCCTGCACCTTCAGAATCTTCCGCAAGTGTCTCAGGTCGAAACTCCGCTGCGGCCCGCTATAGGCTATGCCGCCGATAACAAAGCATGTGGGCTCGGGGATGTTGAGGCCATCCTCTCGAACGTGGACCCGTCGATGATTGTTGGTCTCGTCGTAAAAGATCGTGTAGGCGCGGTCAGCGTTGTGAAGGCCATTGAGGATGATCGGTGCCTTGCGCCGTTCATTCACATCGATAATCATTCGCGTCCTATCACTATCGTCCACCTCGGTGAGTTAGTCACTTCGTGATCCCAACGCTGCTGGTGGGCTTCTGGTCAACAAGCGACTGTTTAGGATGGGCCTCATCGGCGATTGCCATAAGCTGATCAAGCGTCAACGCATCCGCAGAATCTTCCTTAACATCAATCGCCGCCGCGATCGCCCGCAGTTCTCCGACCCCCGATTGATCTTGCAACTCACCGGGAAGCTGAACGAACACGACTTCCTTGCCAGTCGTCTGGATACAATCAATTCCAGCTGCGCATGGCTGTCCAGGAACGAGATAGCCCCACCGCGGTCCGAAGGCATAGACAGCGTAAAACAGAAGCTTGGCTTTAGGCTTTTGCAATCCACTGGATAGCATCGCATCATAGAACACACGATGTGTTTGCTTCCACGTTCGTACATGTCGATCGCAATACCAGTCGTGGATTACAGCGGCGCGAATATAGCTTTCTTCCCAAGACGAACCCACGAACGGTCGTAGAAGGGGCGGGATCGATGCACCGTCAGTCTTTGTTGCCTTATTGGTCTGCCAGCCCACGCCATTTGCATCGATGTAACCGAAATCTGCCTCGAGCTGCTTATGGTCGGGATCACCCAAAATGTCGACCAGTCCGAACTTACCTGTAAAGCAGTTCCGTTCATTCGCGGTTTGGCAGAACGTCACGGCCGAAGCGGTACTGCACCCCAGGCAGATCCCTGTAACAGCTAAAGAAATAGCGATTATAATCCTCATGGAAAGCCCCCCTTCCTTCTAAACCTAGACTAGCAACCTCACAGAATAGATCAACAAAAAACAGTGCAAGCAAACATTGGATGCTTGCTGCGGACGCGACAGATAAAAAGCTGCTTCAAGGTCCTGAAGTTTGCTCCGGCGGCACTAAGCGCTGCAAGCTCCGTTAGGAGTTATCTTTTCCAGCGAGAGTGCAGACTACCTGATCGTTATCGCTGCGGCATTCCAGCTTGCTGGGCGCAAGGGAAGCCTTCTATGCTTTGCCGGCCTAGGGCGATTTCAAGCCGGACGTGGTTGGGGTGCACCTTATCGCCACTTGCCGTCGCGATTTGGTGACTTTACCTAAGCCCGTAATGCATATGGCAAGGGGTAAGGGATGTTCGATACGCCGGCGCAAGCGCATCAGGTAATCGAGGAGCGGTTCGCTCCCAATATGGTCGAGATGGTGGCGGGCGCGCTGCGACCGGCCATAGTGTTTTCGGCGAAAAATGACGACAAGCTTGGTGGCAGCCGGATTGGCGGTACGCCGGATCTGCCTAAGGTGATCGAGTGGCCGCGGCGACCGGTTCCCGACGATGTCGATGAGATCGCTAAACGCGCAGGCGAGCCTTTCGACGCTGATTTGCGCCAGCATCTTGCCGCGGGCCTGCCCTACGCCTTTATCGCGCAGGTCAATCTGGGCGAGGCGGCGGGTCTCGGCGATGTGGCGAAATCTTTGCCCGATGCGGGCCGGTTGTTGTTCTTCTACGACATGATTGCCGGCCCGTTCGACACAGGCGAGCAGTCGGCCAAGGTGATCTGGGACCGCAGCCCGACCGACGCGCTTGCGCATGCGGACATGCCGGACAGTCTTGTAACCGCCGCTTCTGCCTATCGCACGATGATTGACGACACGAACCGGCAATACGGCATACAGCCGGACGCTCGCCCGGCCGGTACGCCTTTGCCGGGCACACCCTATGGCGGCCCTTCCCGACCGATGGCTCTGAAGGCTGCGCTGCAGCTGCCCTCCTTTTCCAGCCTCGAATTCGAGGCGACCGGCCGGTTGGTCACGACCTATTCCGCGGATCGGGCGGTGATCGGCGGCGCCCAGGCGTTCAGCCAGGCCTATGACGCGCTTTCGGGAGAGGCCGACCGGGAAACCCTGCTCCTCGGCGCGCCGGTGCCGGAGCAAGACGATCCCCGTTACGACGCGGTCGTCGTCAGCGACTACAACACGCAGTCTCTCTCCCGTGAGGACTGGGCGAAGAACAGGACCAAGGTGATGGAGACGGCAAAGGACTGGCGGCTTCTGCTGCAGCTCAGCGTGCCCGGCTGGATGCAGGACAGCGGGGAAGGCACCGTCTATTTCTTGATCCGCGACAAGGATCTTCAGGATCGGGCGTTCGAGCGCGTCGTCGCCGTATACCAGCAGACCTGAGGGCCAGTAATGCGTGCCACTTTTTCCCAGGCCCCGTCGTTCGAAGTCAGGCTAACATTTCGGGCGAAACTCGGGGAGTTTTGCTACGGCCTATCGGGCAAGTGAGCTCGTGGCTGCCGGATTCCTTTCGGCGGCCTCCCCATGTCGCGGAAATCCAATGCCTGTTACCTGACAGGAGTTAGTTGCTAAAGTCGTCGCAGGTTTCTAGGTGCTTTTGAATGGACGGTACTTATTGAGCAAGTTTGCATGGTCTGAACGGGCGAAAAATGCAGAGGAAGCACGAAGAGCTGTCAATGCTTCTCCGCGAGCGCCCGAATTGCTTAAGCGCTTTTCCAATGCCATCGATGCGGCTTATCCGCCAGGCTTCTGGGAGCATTATGATCGGCTGAAAAACGGCGACGCGCGCGGTGTGGAAATGGCTATCGAGTTCCTCGAGGCCGACCCCTGGTTCTTTCGATCCGGCTATATCAAGGCGAATCTCGCAAGGTTTCTAAAGCACGTCCGCTTATCGAACCATCAGGTTCGCCGATTGGAAAAGGTCTTGCTCAAAATCGTTGATGAAAGGAACACGCAAGAATTTCGCAATTATTGTCGTCTCGCCTGCATTATTGCGACCCCAGCGTTGATAGAAGCCCTGAAAGAACGTCTAACAGATGAAAGCCTCCCTCGCAGGCTCAGAGCGACATGGATGCTTTCCACTATCGAACAAACTCGCATGTCGCAGAAATCCTGCAGACTGTCCGAAAACTATTGAGGTCTTCCTCATTGCTTTGAACAGACTATTGTATAAGCACTCCGAAATCATCCCAGGCCATAACAATGTTTTGCGAACGCCAAATTGGCCCTGGATCGACATACCGACCGATGATTTCTGCACCTAGAGCCTCGTAAAAGGCAGTTGCCGCTCGATTACCTTCAACGACGCTAAGAGCCACGCCTGGATATTGCCGATCCCTTAGGTGGGTCGCCAGGTTTCTTAGAAGATGGCGGCCGATCCCCTGCCGTTTAAAATCGGGATCGATATAAAGGAACTTGATTTCGCCTCTCCCGCCGAACGCTTTTTCTGATGGAGCGCCGGCCGCCGCAATTCCAACAAGCCTGTTTTCCTTTTCGGCTACTAGAACCAGTTGATCTGCCTCCGGCACAGATAATTTTTCGTTCCATTTCTCGAAACGATAACTTTCATCCAACGTCACAAACGCGTTCTCCGGAGCGAGATCACGGTATGTCTGTTGCCAAACTGCTACATGCAGAATTGCGACTTCCCTGGCATCCCTAACACACGCTGCTCGTAATGTTATCTCTGTCATTCATTGACCTATCGAAGACTTTTGTTCGGTTCGTGCAACCTCAGTTTCTAACAAGTTGCCAAATTTGTCGACGATGATGCACTGGGATTCCGACAGCGAAGGCCCCATGCTATATTTTGCCATGGCACATTTATCAGGAATTGACCGTTCCCAAATGCTGCTTCTACCGGAAGCGGTTGAGGATTATGTCGGCCCGGACAACCCGGTCCGCTTCATCGAGGCTTTCGTGGATGGCCTCGATCTTGCTGCCGCAGGCTTCGTGCGCGTGGCTGCCAAGGAGAC
The DNA here is from genome assembly GCF_900100825.1 of Agrobacterium sp. DSM 25558. NCBI lineage: Bacteria > Pseudomonadati > Pseudomonadota > Alphaproteobacteria > Hyphomicrobiales > Rhizobiaceae > Agrobacterium > Agrobacterium sp. DSM 25558. Next base: position 45,426 of record NZ_FMUD01000034.1, read on the forward strand.
CGGCCGTCCGGGTTATGATCCGGCCGATTTACTGAAGTTGTACGTTTATGGCTACATCAACCGCGTACGATCCAGCCGACGGCTGGAGGCAGAGGCCCATCGCAATATCGAGGTCATCTGGCTGCTGCGGCACCTGAAGCCGGACTTCCGCACCATCGCCGATTTCCGCCGCGTGAACCGGTCGGCCTTCAAGCAGGTGTTCCGGGAATTTGTCATCCTGTGCCGGCAGCTCGATCTGTTCGGACGCGAACTGCTGGCGGTCGATGGCACGCGCATCAAGGCGGTGAACAACAAGGACCGCAACTTCACCCGTGGAGCGTTGACGAAGTTCATCAACGAAGCCGACGAAAAACTGGCCGCTTATATGAAGCGTCTTGATGAGGGCGATGCCGACGAAGACAAGGTAGCCAGCGGCAATGGCTCCGGCCGCGGCGATGACAAACTCTCGGAAAAGATTGCGGCGATCAAAGGCAAGCGGGATCGCCACAAGGCGCTACTGGATGAACTGGACAAGACCGGCGAGGACCAGATCTCGCTGACCGATCCGGATGCCCGCGCCATGGCGCGCATGACGAAGGTCGGCGTCGGCTACAACATCCAGCTCGCGGTGGACGTGAAGCACAAGCTGATCGCCGAGCAGGAGGTCTGCAACCAGGTGCTCGACATGGGGCTTCTTGCCCCGACGGTCGAGGCAGCGATGGACACGCTCGGTGTCGACAGAATCGCGGCGGTAGCCGATCGGGGCTACTTCAAGATCGAGGACATCGAAGCCTGTGAAACTGCCGGTATCACCGCCTATGTTCCCAAACCGATACGCGGTCCGGCCGTGGCCCAGGGTTTCTTCTCCAAAGAGGAATTCCGCTACGATCCGGACAAGGACATTTACCTTTGCCCCGCAGACCAGGTGCTCTCACCCCGTCACTTCGGGAAATCACGCGACAATGTGAAGATCGACTACGTCAACCGCGACGCCTGCAAGGCATGCCACCTGCGTGAACGCTGCACCAGAAGCTTCCGTCGCGTGTCGCGCCTCGAAAACGAGGCGGTGCTCGACCGCATGGCGGCGCGTCTTGCCGCCCGGCCCGACATTCTGGACCGACGGCGCGAAAGCGTGGAGCATCCGTTCGGCACGATCAAGCAGTGGATGTATCAGGGCGCGTTTCTGATGCGCAGGCTGGAAAACGTGCGAGGGGAGTTTAGCTTGACGGCGCTCGCCTACAATATCAAAAGAGCCATCACCCTTGTCGGCGTTGCGGGCCTGATTGCCGCCGTTAGGGCGTAAAAGGCCGTCCTATGCACATTTTGAACCAGATAAGAGCGACCAGATGCTCGATCATGCCTTTCCGGCTCTTTGGACATCGATAATAAGAAAATCTCGCCACTTTTAGAGGTCCGGCACTGAACAGCGCAGTTCTTCATTTATCCAAAGAGTTTTTGGACGCTCTGTAGGATTTTCGCGACAGCATGGCCGCCACAGAGGCCTCGTGGGAGATTGGCAGGTAGATCATTCGTAAAACGCTGGGGAGTGACGTAAGGATTTCCATTGTTGGGCATCATGCCCGTAGACGACAAATGCCAAGCCTTCGCGTTCCGCAATGTCAGACACCTTCTGTGTGCTTCGTCTGATGGCCGGTTCATCGTCCATATCGGTTATGAACATCTGACGCGTTGCCGCGTCCGCCATCGACTGGTGCATAATAGCGTCGGCAGCAAGCAGTATGCCTCCCGTCTTTGGAAGATGAACCAACACAGACTGATGGCCGGGGACATGACCGCTAGTTTCCAGCAATTCCACGCCCGGAACAAGCTCGATGTCGCCTTCGATGAGACGATACCGAAGCGACGGATGATCCCACACCGCCCGATTGGCCGAAAACCGGGGACAGCCACCTTTAGCCAGTTCATAGTGCTTTCGCTGAATGACGAATTCGGCGCTGGCGAACAGATCGTGGTTGCCGGAGTGGTCGTCATCAAGATGGGTGCATACGAGATAATCAATGTCGGAAGGTTTGAGTCCGATGGCCGCCAGGCGAGCGACCACCGTATCCCCCGGCCTCATTTCGATTGAAAGTCCCGGTGGGTTACGAGGATCTTCGACGAAAGACCGTGGCCAACCTGTATCAATAAGAATGTTAATGCCGTTCGTTGTCTGAACTAGGTAGCCCGGAACGGGCACATCGCCGGGCTGCATTATGCCCAGGTGAAGCAGATGAAGGCGCATGGCTCTTTTGGTCTCCCTTCGAAAAAATCCGATATTCGTCGAAAGGCGTGGCCGGTATTGAATAAATGGGACAATCGGCCTCACAAATAATAGGCGATCCCCGATGGGCCACTCTGCGCGCCGAAGTGATCGGCCAGGGGCGTGCGAGCTTCACGGGCATATGCTCCTGGCGTTACGCCCAGCCGCCGTTGCCAGCTTCTTATCTGATGTGCTTGGTCGCTGAACCCATGTATGGGCTCGCCGCTGTCGGACTGAACGCTCTTCAGGCTGGAATGCAATCGTTCCAAATCTGCGAGTGACTTTGGCCCCATGCCAAGGTGTCGGAGAAAAAGACGATGGAGTTGCCGGCGACTGACTTGGGTAGTCTCTGCGGCTGTTTCGACGTTTCCGCCACCTTTCAGGATTGAATGCGCCATAGCGATCTGCTTGCCCTCCGAAATAAGGCGCGTGCTGCTCATCCTGGAAATCAGCCAGTGATCCAGCAAGGCTGCGATACGTCTCGGTTCCTGTTCCAGCCCGACGCTATTTTTCAACGTCTGCGCGGAAGCGTCGCCGGTGAGAGCAGCAAGATCAAGCAGAATGTCGGCGGTACCCGTTCCGGTATTGGGAAACAGCCGGACAAGCCCAGGAATTGTCAGCATCACCATGGCGAAATAGGTGTCTGACCACGAACGCCAAGCGCGGCTTCGTGACTGCAAACCGAGAAAAGACACGCTCGGGACCAGACCTCCATCCTCCGCTGCATTGGGACGGCCCATGTTGACGGATAGCACCGCCAGAGGGATGGGGCTTGTTCGGGTTAAGCGTCCTGCATATTTTCCCGGCAGATCTTCAATGAACCAGTAGGCGTGTACCAGCGTGGCGAGCTTGGGAGCAGGAGGAAGAATTAGGAACATGAAAACCTCCTCGTTTCTAGCTGCTTGTCTCGCTCATCAAGTTCGCTAAACCGCGTTTTCGCACAAATCCCGACATTTGCTCGAATTCTATAGCTAACTTTTGCGGCGTCCGAAATTCCGGATTTCCGCGAATCCGGCTTACCTACAAGCCCCATTTGGGGCCATCAGGCGTCAAAACAATCTCGACAGGATCGCCGCATACCTCAACGAAGGGGCCACCGCTCCCATTCCAGCGGAAGAGGTTGAGATGCCATCCACCCGGTATCATACGTGACCTGTCGATGATGCCGTCCGCACCTGCCTTCCGAGCGATGTCAACATTACGCCATGAGGCAGGCTCTCTGCCTTCCGATAAAGCTGTTCGCCAGGATTCATTGGATGACCCGCGATCTATCCCAAGCCGCCTACAGGCCTCTTTATCGTGTTGATCGAGAACGATCGCATCACTTACCTTCAGCGGCACAACGACGCGCGGAAGTCTGTCCTCGCGCATATAGCCCGATATAGCCTGTATGGACCACTCCAACGCGGCACTTGTGTAAAGCGTTGGTTCGCCTAAACGATGGTAGCGGCCTGCGCTAGCGGCACCCGGTGGGTCCAAGACCTGATGAACTTTTTCCGCGAGAATGGATCGGAAGAACGTCCCGGAAATCTTCTTGAATACTGCTTGGTCTTCAGCCATTGCGGCGGGCCTCATTGCGAGATCGGATTAGGGTCTATGAAAGTTTCATGACACCGGTGTGATGTCTGCAATGGCAAGCGAATCCGAATTATTGTTATGTCGCGAAATTCCCGAGTTTTGTTCGGTATTTTATCTCGACTTTTGCAGCGCTGCAAAATCAGGATTTCTGCGACATAGAATATTATCAGGGTTGAAGGCCAGCTACGATCATTGATGATTAGCCGAATAGGCTTCTATCATCACATATCGAACTCTCTTATTTGGAAAGTATTTTATAGATCGTTGCAGATTTTATTTGATAATTGCATTATACACTATGTTGTTTGGCGGATTACTGCCGCTCTGGCACGAGCGTAGGGATTTCCTAATTTCTTGAAAATTAAAGATATTTAATATTTCGATCGAAAAAGACGATTCTCTTTGACGCAAAAAAGCCGTAGATCGATGTTGTTTTAAGATGTTCTTTTATTAGAAGATACATGAGAAACGGAGCATTCAGGTCTGATCTACGTCTTTTACTACGCCCATCGGCTCACGATGACGACGGCCTGAAGGCCTTAGTCCGCACTCTTCGAATCCAATGCGGCAACCGGCTTGGCCCGATGTCAGGAGTGTGACCATGGCGCGTAGATCGCTGGAGCCTCGCGTTCTGAAGAAAGGCTCCTAAGGAGGTTTCGTTATGAACAGCGATACGTCAAAAATGAGCCGTGAAGCGCTCCTGCATCGAGCGACCGAAATACTACTTCTGAGTTCGGTTTGCCTTTTGGCCATCGACCTTCCCGCCCGTGCAGCCGAGACCGTCGAGCAAAGCGAAAGCCTCCACTACGAGGTTGCTCCGGATTATTCCTACAAGCTGACGGTGGTGGCCGACAGGTTCGTCGACAAGCAGGCCGAGGTGAACGATGCGTCCCACATCTCCTACACCTACGATCCTGACAGAACGGCCTTCCACCTCGTCGAAGGCTGGGTCGACGGGCCGGACGGCACCCGCCACGAGCCAGCGCCCGACGCCATCTTTACGCGCCCGAGCGCGGCCTCTCGCGATGCGCCGGGTTTCGTGTCCTCGGTGACGACCACCGTGGTCATGCCCGGCGTCGTGAAGGGCAGCCATGTCCACTACAAAGCCGAGGAGACGGTTCGAAAGTTGCCCCTGATGGGCTTCAACCCCATGGCGTGGCTAAGCCCCTTCATGACCGCCGACGAACGTGTCGTTATCGACATTCCAGCCGACCTTCCCCTTTCGATCGGCAGTCAGGGCGGCTTCGTCGTGTCCGACACGACGACGGACGGCATGCGCCATATCGTGGCGGATGCCAGCATGCGAAACGTCTCGATGCGGGACAGGGAGCCGCACATGGCGCCGACCGAGGAGTTCGGGCCCATGTTCCTCGCGACCTCGCTGAAAAGCTACGAGGCGGCGGGCGCGATCTACCATCGCGTGAACGAGGACAAGGCGACCGTGAAGCCCGACATCGAGGCCCTCGCCCGGAAAATCGTCGGGGATCGCAAGGGCCTGGATGCCGCGCGCGCGATCTATGACTGGATCGCCAAGAACATCCGCTATCTCGCGGTCTATCGGAACGACGACGCCGGCGAAGAGTCCCATGACGCATCGACGGTACTGAAGAACGGCTACGGCGACTGCAAGGATCACGTCACGCTGATGCAGGCCCTCCTCGCGGCGGTCGGCATTCGCGCCGAGCCCGCACTGATCGACTGGAGCAACCGGGACAAGCCGTTGCCGATCTGGTCGAGCCGCGAGACCAATCATGCCATCGTCTACCTCCCCGATTTCGACGTGTTTGCCAATCCAACCAGTCCCTTCACGCCATTCGGCGCGCTCGACCAGAACCTCAGCGGCAAACTCGCGATCCTCGCCGGCGAGAAGCCCCAGGTGCGGCAGACGCCCGCGATGACGCCGAAGGCCGGGCGCTTCACCACGAACGGCACGATCCACATCGCGGCGGACGGAACCGTGGATGGCACGGCGACGGCGACGATGGCGCCGAGCCTGGAGGAAGGCCTCCGTGCCCGCCTGCAGGATTCCGACCGGAATGACGCGCAGATCGACCAAGCGCTGCGTGACACACCCGAGGGCGGCTTTGGTCATCTAAAGACCAGCGACACCTACGATATGGATCACCCGCTGGAACTCTCCATGAATTGGCACAGCCCGCACGGGATCGAGCCGACAGCGAACGCGTTCGTCCTGCCCACGCCGCCCTCCTTTGCCCCCATGGAGGGTTTGAGATCGTATCTTGACCGGGACAGTCAGCGAAAAACCCCGATGGCCCTGCCCGTTCGCGATATCGTTTCGACCTACACGGTAACTCTGCCACCCGACCTTCGAATTGCGGCAGCACCGAAGGACGTCTCCGTCGACACCCCGGTCGGTTCCTACACGGCGACATATGCGTTGAACGGGGACGAACTCCTCGTCCGCCGCAGGCTCGTCATCAAGTCGAAACGGATTGAGCCGTCAGCCTATCCCGATCTCGAACGAGTGATCTATGCGGCCCAGGGCGACCAGACAGCCATCGTAACGATGGGCAAGCCCGGTTGAGGCTGCCGCCAAAATGATATCGAGCGCTGATACGCTCAGGGAGAACTGCCCAATGCCGTCGACCGCTCAATCATCGGCTCTCGGGATTGGAATGATTTCGACATCGCAATTTTCACTTTGGGTGCGCAGCTAGTTTTCCCGATTTTTGTTCAGAATCTAATCAGATATTCTGGAATATTTAAGAAGTCAGGAAATTTGCGACAGCGCAAACGCGTTGCGCCAACCGCGGTTATTGCTCGTCGAGCATCGCCCTATGAGTATACCAGTCAACCGGCATTCGGAGGCCCGCTTGAGTAGCGACCGCTTTTATGACGACCTCTTTCTGTCAGAGATATATGATGCCTGGCATCCACGCTCAGTTCGCGACGATTTCGACTTCTACCTGCCCATTATCATGAATGCAGGCTCAGTGCTCGATATCGGATGTGGAACAGGGTCACTTCTACATGAAGCAAGAGCCGCTGGGCATCTCGGCGACTTGTGCGGGATCGACCCAGGGGCAGGCGTGCTATCTCGTGCTCGGACTTTACCGAATATCAATTGGGTACTAGGCACGCTCCCTCAGTCCGCTTGGAGCACCAAGTTCGAGCTCGCCGTCATGACCGGACATGCATTCCAAGCCATCATTGCCGATAATGATGTGGAACAGTTCCTCTCAGACGTCCGAGACTGCCTGGCTGAGGGCGGACTGTTCGCATTTGAGAGCCGAAATCTCTTAGTCCGCCCGTGGGAACAATGGACACCTGAGCGCCCTGCCGTGGTCTACTTGGACGATCATAGCTTGGTGAAGATTGTCACGACCGTCACGTCAGAGTTCGACGGTCGCACAGTATCCTTCAGACATGACTTCTCTGGAGACCATCCAGACCTCCCCTTGAGCAGCGAAAGTACACTGCGCTTCCATCATGCGGACGAGCTTGCGGCGCTTCTGGTGAAGCATGGGTTTGCTGTTGAGCAGCAATACGGCGACTTCCAGTCGGGATCGTTTACGAACGAGAGTCCTGAAATCATTACGATTGCAAGACGGCCATGAGCAGCCCAAACGGAGCGACTATCGTAGAACACTCGCGCGGCTAGAACATTGAAGAGTTTTCAGTATCGGCACGAAGCGGAAGAACTGTCGCAATAATTCCGAATTTTATTCGATATGGTAGCCGGACTTTTGCAACGCTGCAAAATCATGGTTTCGAGACAATCCTAAAACGACTTTTATGTGATGTTCATCGTATAACTCCAGCGCATGGCGGGTAACGCTCACCTCCCGTGGACAGCTCGGCCACTTAGAAGCCGAACTGGCCATCCGAAAATCTAGAATCATATCTGCAGCTTCGATTGCGACCGCACGATCCAGTGACCCACGGCCACCATCAATTATCCCCTCAGCGGTCTACGAGGGCCAGTGCCTCCGCCGTATAGCGGTCGCCGCTGATCGCTTCCTTCGGCATCGCCCGCTCGATCGCTGCGAGATCCTCGGCCGACAATGCTACCGTCGCGGCTCCCGCATTGTCTTCGAGATGCCTGATCTTGCGGGCGCCGGGAATGGGTACGATGAAATCGCCCTGATGCAGGACCCAAGCGAGGGCGAGTTGCGCGGGCGTGATGCCCTTGTCGGCGGCCATCGTTCCCAGGGTGTCGAGCAGTGGCCGGTTCGCGGACAGGTTCGCCGCCTCGAACCGCGGCAATGTGCGGCGGAAGTCATCCGGGCCAAGGCTCTCGCGATCCTGGATGGCACCGGTCAAGAGGCCGCGTCCGAGCGGGCTGTAGGGTACGAAACCGATGCCGAGGTCCCGGCATGTCGGCAGAACCTCTGTCTCGGGCTCCCGACTCCACAGCGAATATTCGCTTTGTACCGCCGCGATGGGATGCACGGCATGCGCCCGGCGGATGGTGGCGGCGCTGACTTCGGACAAGCCGAGCGTTCGCACCTTGCCAGCCCGTACGAGATCCGCCATCGCGCCGATGGTGTCCTCGATCGGCACGGCGGGATCGACGCGGTGCTGATAGAATAAATCGATGACGTCGATGCCGAGGCGCTTCAGCGAAGCGTCGCAAACGGCTCGGACATGCTCCGGCCGGCTGTCGAGCCCGATCATCCGCTCGGTCCCTTGTCCCTGGTCGCTGATCTTGAAGCCGAATTTGGTGGCGATCACCACGCGCTCGCGCATTCCCTTGATCGCCCGGCCGATGAGTTCCTCGTTTTCGTAAGGGCCGTAGACCTCCGCCGTGTCGAGAAACGTGACGCCGATGTCGATGGCGCGGTGAAGGGTGCGAATCGAATCGGCTTCTGGCTGCCCGCCATAGGCAAAGCTCATTCCCATGCAGCCGAGGCCCAATGCCGAAACGGCAAGATCCGGTCCGAGATGACGTTCGTTCATTGCGTGACTCCTTGTTGAACAGAGCCTCAAGATACAGCCTGCATAACTGATCGATAAGCCGCGACAGATTCAAAGGCCTGTTCTATAATGCTCATCAATGAAGCGAGCCGATCTCCCAGCGCTGTCGATCTTCGCCACGGTTGCCCGGCATGGCAGCTTCCGGGGAGCTGCCCGTGCAGAGGGCATATCTGTTTCGGCGATCAGCCATGCGGTTCGTGGGTTGGAGGAGAGCCTCGGCTTTCGACTGCTGGATCGCACGACCCGAAGCGTCGCTCCGACGGAAGCCGGCCGCCGTCTTCTCGAAGGACTGGCCCCGGCGCTCGCCTCGATCACCGACGCCGTCGAACTCGCGGGCGAAACCGGCCATCAACTGACGGGCACGATCCGGCTGTCGGTGCCACGCTCGGCGGCCGAACTCGTATTGCTTCCACTAGTGCTAGCCTTCACACGTCACCACCCCGGCGCGGCGGTGGACATGCTGGTCGAGGACGGTCTGACCGACATCGTCGCCGGAGGCTTCGACGCCGGCGTGCGGTTCGGCGAGAGCCTGGAACAGGATATGATCGCTGTCCCGATCGGACCCCGTCAGCGTGCGGCGGTGGTGGGATCGCCCACCTATTTCGAAACGCATCCAATTCCGACGACACCGCACGACCTGGCCGATCATGTCGGCATCCGCCGGCGCTTCGCGGGCGGCGCCCTCTACGACTGGGAGTTCGAAAAGGAGGGCTCGGCGATGGCGGTCGCGATGCAGGGACCGATCACTTTGAACGACGACCGGTTGATCATCGAGGCCGCGCTGGGAGGGGCCGGCCTCGCCTATGCGTTCGAAAGGCAGGTGCTCGATAGCATCCAGTCCGGCGCGCTTGTGCGCGTCTTGGAAGACTGGTGCGAGCCGTTTTCCGGGTTCTTCCTTTACTATCCCAGCCGCAAGCTGATGCGGCCCGTGATGCGGGGGTTTATCAACGGCATTCGCTCTTCATGTCTCTGAGAGGGAACGGTAGAGGCTATGTCTTCGACTGCGGTCAGAAGGAGCACATAGCGGTTGTCGCAGATGTCCCGA
>NZ_FMUD01000039.1:0-47246 GCF_900100825.1 Agrobacterium sp. DSM 25558
ATCGAGGCTGTGGACATCGCTTACATACGCGCGGCGCGGGCGCTTTTGGACTGGAGCATAGAAGACTTGTCGGCGAAGGCAGCCGTTTCCGTCTCGACAATCCGGCGCCTGGAGCTTGGTGCCGGTAAAAGGACGAGGCTTCTTCATATGGAGGCAATCCGCAAAGCCTTGGAACAAGGTGGTATACGGTTCGGACATGGCCTGAATGCTGAAATAACCATTAGCCTGGCCAAAGGGATGTCGTAGAGATCAGAGTGTACTTCGTCATGAAAACTGTGCTTGCGACGATTAACTGATCAATTTTTACTTGCGAAGGTCTTGGTTTACCCCCTCGCATGATACGGCGGACATTTGCGCCGAAATCCCAACCGGTATCACCCCACCGCTTGTCGATCCAGTTCAGCATCACGCTGAACTGCAACCCGACCGAGATGCGTATCGAGGCTCTCGACTTGTGAAACAGGCAAAACCCCTGATCGTCCCACCATAAGAGCTTGATCCGGTCGGCGAGCCTGCTGCGGAACCCGAAGATCGCGCCAGAACCAGGCACTTGCCTGATCACTCCCTCGACCAGTGTAGACAATCCGTCGATACCACGACGCATGTCGGTCACTCCGCAGGCCAGATAAACCTGCACATTCCCTGACGGCCCGATCATGCCGCTTCAACACAAGCAATCAATGATGCCAAAGTCTCTCGCTCGATGTTTACCGGTACCTTCAGGCTGCGACCGTTGCGCAACGAGATCCGTACAAACGTTTCCGGGGACACAGTGGATGGCACCTGCCGGGAAGGATCGTTGTCAACAAGACGGACGGGCAAGAACGGCGGTGCGTCATCTCGACCGCAGAGAGTTGTGCGCCAGACAAGAATTTGCGATGGATGAACGTGTCATGCCGACGTGCCCCATCGCAGACACGCGAGCCTGGCCGAGATGCTTCCGCCAGGATGCCTCAGCTTCACCTCCAACGGCCAGCGCCGCCTGCGTTCAATGCCTGAAATAATCTCCATGCGAGCCATACCAACCTCTAAGTTCCCGATCTAATCCCAGCATTAATGCTGGTACTAACGCCAGATCATCGCCTGGCTGGCTCAGTTCGCGAAATGTGTTGGCCGGACGCACACGCTTTGGATGCGTGGCTTGTTGATCCGTCGCAATATCAGCGATGGCGACCTCGCATTCTTCCCGACTTGGTGCCCGGCCGGAACAGGTACTCAGACGCTCGTATCCGTCGAAGATCACCGTTGGGCAATCGAAGATAGCTTCGAGACAGCCAAGAGCGAACTCGGCCTCGATCATAACGAGACCCGCTCGTGGCATGGCTGGCATCGCCATGTCTCGCTCGTCATGCTCGCCTTCGCAATGATGGCTGTGATCCGATATCGCGCCAATAACGCGACACCCCGTTGAGCTTTTACAGACATGACCGTCAGCATTTTTGGTAGTAAACGCTTTCGAGATTTTTATGCGCTAACCCGGCGTTGATGAGTAATTGTCTTGCTGAGTATCTTCAGTGAAGTTAAGTGTTGATGCCCATGTTGAATTGATGGTGCTAATGAGCGCGTTGGCATCATACGGCTTACTCAGGAACCCAGCTCCTAAATAGTTGTCAACTCGGGAAACATCACCGGTGGCAAAAACAATCGCAGCGGTTGGCCGCAAGGTGTGCGCGCGACTGGCGAGTTCTGGGCCAGAAGCACCAGGTAGATTGACATCAGTGACAAGGATATCGAACGGTACCGTCTCGAGTGCCGCCATCGCCTCTTCGGCACTGGCTGCTTCCACCACAATGAAACCTGCATCCTGTAGGATCTCTGCTGTGTTCATCCGGATCAATGCATCATCCTCGACGAGGAGGACTGTAATTTGCGCAGTCAACATGGAGTTGGTCTCAGTTCTCTCCTGCCGCATGGGCTCGTCATTCTTGCTCCGCTGAGCTTGGCTGTCGCCCTCGTCGGTTTTACCGAGGATCGAACGAAATTTGCGGGCCAGTGCCTCGCGAGTGTAAGGCTTTGAAAGAAGGTCCACACCTGTGTCTAATTTGCCGCCGTGGACGATCGAGTTTTCAGTATAACCTGACGTGAATAGGACTGCGATGTTGGGAAGGCGTTCCTTTGCCTTTCGCGCGAGTTCCGGGCTCTTGAGTTTACCCGGCATGACAACATCGGTAAACAACATGTCGATCGGGATACCACTTTCAATGACAATCAGTGCGCTCGTCGCATCCACTGCTTTGAGAACCCGATAACCCAGATCCGAAAGTAGAGCGACGACGGTTTCGCGAACGGCGTCGTCATCTTCGACCACTAGCACCGTTTCCGTGCCACCAGCAACTGGACCGTTCTCGACAGCAACTTCAACATCTTCTGACTCGAGCGCGCGCGGCATGTAGAGCTTGATGGTGGTCCCCTCCCCGACTTCCGAGTAGATTTTGACATGTCCGCCGGACTGCTTAACGAAACCGTAGACCATGGAAAGCCCAAGTCCAGATCCTTTCCCTTCTGCTTTGGTTGTGAAGAATGGCTCAAAGACCTTTTCCATCAATTCCGCAGACATACCGGAGCCAGTGTCGGTGACAGCGAGCATGACATATTGGCCAGGAGTAACCTCATCATGCGAACGGGCGTAGTCATCGTCCAGATGAGCATTGCCGAGTTCGATCGTCAACTTGCCGCGTCCATCCATGGCATCACGGGCATTGATCGCAAGATTTAGTAGTGCATTCTCGACCTGAGCCGGATCAATAAATGTGTTCCAGAGACCGCCGGCAACAATGGTTTCCACTTCTATTGCGTCGCCGATAGCGCGGCGCAGCATATCATCCATCCCCTGAACAAACCGGCTGATGTTGATCACTTTTGGTTCCAGCGCCTGACGGCGGCCGAAGGCCAGAAGCTGGCTGGCAAGCTTCGACCCACGCGAGACACCTGTCATCGCATTCGCTATGCGCGTTTCTGCTCGCGGATTACCCGCGATTTCCTTGGCGAGAAGCTGCAGATTGCCTGACACAACCTGCAAAAGATTGTTGAAGTCGTGGGCAACGCCGCCGGTGAGTTTACCAACGGTTTCCATCTTCTGCGATTGAGCCAGTTTTGCCTCTGCTATCCGCCGCTCGCCGATCTCAGCGATGACGCGGGCCTCCAGATTCTCGTTGACATGGCGCAATTGCTCTTCAGCACGTTCGCGATGGCGAACTTGGCGGACTAACACGTCTGCCTGCTCTCGCAGAGCGGCCTCAGCCGCACGCTGGTGCGTCACGTCGGTGTGCACACCGACCCATTCGACAATATCGCCCGAAACATCAAGAATCGGAATACTGCGGATCGTATAGTGCCGCCAAACGCCGTCATGACGTTTTACACGGTGCTCATGGACAAACATACTTCTAGTTCCGACAGCCTGGTGCCATGCTTCGACAGTAGCGCTCACGTCGTCTGGATGAAGGGCTTTTGACCAGCCGTATCCCTGATACTCTTCGTATTTCTGCCCAGTAAGCCTTGCCCAGCCGTGCTGCTCGCCAATCATTCTGCCGTCTGCGCTATTAGTCCAAAGGACACCGTTGACGGCGTCCATGGCCGTGCGAAACCGACTGTTGCTGATCGCGATCGCTGCTTCTCGCTGGGATCTCTCCTGCACGTCGATACCCAGAATATAAACACCTGGGACCGATCCGTCGGGCTCAATATGAGGCACATAGCGGATCTCCAACCGACGCACCCCACGGCTTCGATGAGACATGTCAGTTTCCGCGATATGTGCTTCGCCCGCCAAACCTCTTGCGATCGAAGCGCGGCGATCTTGATAGGCCTCGTCCCCGAGGACATCGCGCACGTGGCGCCCGACCATTGAAGTCGACTTCACACCGAACCACTCTAGATAAGTGCCATTGGCGAAACGGTAAACATAATCCTGATCGACGTAAGAGATGAGCATCGGCACTGCGTCCGTGACGCGGCGTAACTCTGCTTCACTTTCTGCAAGGCGGGTCTCTGCAGAAACACGCGCGCTATTGTCGACAATGGTGCACATCACACCGCCGACGTCTCCGTCAAAGTCATAGACAGGTGTGTAGAATAAATCGAGATAAAGCGTCTGTATTCCGTGAGCGCGATTGAAAACAATCGGCTGATCATGATGTGAAACCGTTTCTCCGGCCAGGACCCTTTTGAGAATAGCCTGATTCCATTCCCAAACTTCTGGAAATGCTGACGAGACAGGCGCTCCTAGTGCCATTGGGTGGCGCTCACCGGCTATCTCCCGGTATGAATCATTATAGATCATAACATGGCTTGGTCCCCACATCAGCACCTTGGCGACCGGAGAATTTATAATATTGGAAACGGTCGCGCGCATCTCTACGCTCCAACCATCAATTGGACCTACAAAGCTTTTATACCAATCTTTCGTGCGGATCAGTTCGCCACACTCACCCCCACCCTTGAGTACTATCACATCGATGGGTGGAGGTGCAGAGCCTCGGTCGCGCAGGCTGCACAAAGCAGCGCGAACGACCTCGCTTGCATTGGCATAGTCGCCGGTTGCCAAGCTTTCGTTGATGAACCCCTCAAGTTCGGGGGTTAGGGAAACATTGCGGGATTGACGTTGGGTCATAGAATCTCACTGCCACTTCTAGGCGGTTGTGTCAACAAATGTCCGAGAGCTCCATGTGGGCACCATGACAAGGCCGGTTTACGGTGAAAGTGCGACTTGGGAATAACAATATTTTGTAAGCCGTTAGCGATTGAGCACGATCTTGATTCGAGCGCGATAGGTGCTTGGAACTGATCAAGGATTTTTCCAATTGAACTGCACCCCATTTCGACCGGACAGTCGGCATAAGCAGAAAGGCTCAAGCACAGGCTTGAGGACAGGCTTATGTCTAACGAGTATCGACACGTTGAACTGCTGACGGGAGATGTGCGCCGCAGGCGGTGGACAACCGAGCAGAAGCTGACAATGATTGAGCAGAGTTTTGAACCAGGCGAGACGGTATCGTCCACCGCTCGCCGCCATGGCGTTGCGCCCAATTTGCTTTATCGGTGGCGCAGGCTTTTGAGCGAGGGAGGTGCTGCCGCCGTGGATTCTGACGAGCCGGTTGTCGGGAATTCTGAAGTGAAGAAACTGGAGGATCGCGTCCGGGAGCTGGAGCGCATGCTCGGCCGTAAGACGATGGAGGTCGAAATCGTCCGCGAAGCCCGTTCCAAAGCGAACTAAAAAAACGGATATCGCGGCCGATCTTGTTGCCCAATGACGGTTCCCGATGAAGACCGTCGCAGACACTCTGGGCATCTCTCGCTCGAACCTTGTCGAGCGGTTGAAAGGCAGATCAAAGCCACGCGGAGCCTACCACAAGGCCAAGGATGCAGAGCTTCTGCCCATAATCCGCAGACTGGAGAAACATACGGCCCGTTCGCGAAGGCCGCATCCATGATGGCAAGGTCATGGTCATACGCTCAAACCTCCGCTGGTGCTCGGATGGTCTGGAGTTCACCTGCTGGAATGGCGAGGTCATTCGTCTCGCCTTCATCATCGACGCCTTCGACCGCGAGATCATCGCTTGGACGGCAGTCGCCAATGCAGGCATCTCCGGCTCTGACGTGCGCGAAATGATGTTGGAGGAAGTCGAGAAACGCTTCCGCGCAACCCGAGCCCCGCAAGCCATCGAGCATCTCTTTGACAATGGCTCGGCTTATACCGCGCGGGACACGAGGCTGCTCGCCCAGGCACTCAATCTGATACCCTGCTTCACGCCGGTCGCCAGCCTGCAGTCTAACGGCATGTCGGGAGCCTTCGTCAAAACCCTGAAGGGAGACTATATCCGCATAACCCAAGTTCCGGACGCCCAAACAGCGCTTAAGATGGCTTCCCCTCGGCAGTTCATCAGCGCTAAATCAACAATTCATTACAGTTTCGTATTTTTACGATTTCTGAATCTATAGGCCTCCATGATTCGGAGGTCATGGATGATGGGTGCATCGATCGAGACAACGTTGGAACTTTGGGCATCGTCGCTGCGGGACGTTAAGGCGCGTATGCGCGGATTGTTTACGCAGGAGCGCGTTGCAGCATCTGCGAACCTTTTCCTGGACGGCTTGTTAGGTGATGAGCGCCGTAAGACAGGCTGGATGCGCGCTGAGGCGGCTGGCGATCCTGGTCCGTGGCGACAGCAAGCCATTTTGGGTCGTGGACGCTGGGATGCAGACGGACTTCGCGACATTGTGCGCGAGTATGTTGTGGAGTACCTTGCCACAGATGATGCGGTCCTGGTCATTGATGAGACCGGCTTCCTCAAGCAGGGCAAGACATCTTGCGGTGTTTCACGTCAATATACAGGGTCAGCAGGCAAGGTAACGAACTGCCAAATCGGTGTGTTCACCGCCTATGTTTCCGGTCGTGGTCATGCCTTTATAGATCGAGCCTTGTACTTGCCAAAGAGTTGGACCAGCGATCCGGCAAGGCTTGCCGCCGCTCATGTTCCTGAAGCGGTAGCCTTCGCTACCAAGCCTGCCCTCGCTGTCGATATGATTCGGCGGGCGCTGACAGCCAAAGTGCCGTTTTCATGGGTGGCAGCAGATGCTGTGTATGGCGTCGGAGACGTCGAACGAGCGCTGCGCCGAGCCTGCAAAGGTTACGTTCTTGGGGTTAAATCCGACCATCATTTTGGCGCTTGGTCTGGTAAGCCTTTCGTCGCAGGAACCGCTTTTGAGATTGCCCGTGATCTCGATCCGGCTGCATGGCAGCGCCTTTCCGCTGGCGATGGCACAAAAGGCGCGGGGCTGCATGACTGGGCCTACTGCGAACTGGCCGATCTCGATGCCGACGAATACAGTGAGACGCAAACCGGGCTTTGGACGCGTGGCTTGTTGATCCGGCGCAATATCAGCGATGGCGATCTCGCATTCTTCACGACTTGGTGCCCGGCCGGAACAGGCATTCAGACGCTCGTATCCGTCGAAGGTCACCGTTGGGCAATCGAAGATAGCTTCGAGACAGCCAAGAACGAACTCGGCCTCGATCATAACGAGACCCGCTCGCGGCATGGCTGGCATCGCCATGTCTCGCTCGTCATGCTCGCCTTCGCAATGATGGCTGTGATCCGCTATCGCGCCAATAATGCGGCACCCCAAAAAAGACCGAGGATGCCGACCATCAAGATCTGATCCGCTGGTCCATCCAAGAGGTCCGACGCATTGCGAATAAGCTTGCCCAGAGGCGTATAAAGCCCGCCTACATCATCGCATGGTCATGTTGGAGACGAGCGCATCAAGCTGCCGCACGACGCGCTCATTTGAAATCAAAAATGAAATTGTAATGCTAGGAAGATTTGAGGGTATTTCGTGCTCATGTTGCCCGCCGTGATTCGACATAATGTTGGTCATATCATTCCTTTTTTTGGCGAGTTGGCTGTCAGTATTAGCCATCTGAAAGTTTCGGATTAATCACTGCGTATCGGACATTGCTTGCTTCGGCTGGACTGCTTGTACCATCAAACCGACCGATTACACGACGAACGTTTTGGCCCTATCGGCTTTAAGGCATTTTGGAACGGCGTATCCGCGAAGGAATGTCACGGGACGAGGGCTTTCGCTGCCAGCCATTGTTCAAAGGCCAAACGTCAATCGCCCAACTTATAGTGTTGGCTCAATGACAAGGTCAGTCGTTTCGGCAATTCGCGGACGGCCTGTAGTCTCGCCAAAAGCGATAAAGCGGTGAGCGATCCCCTTCACGGCCCTCTTCACGGAGTACAAAGCGCTATCCGCAAAAAGCCTTAGTTGCTCAATTTCTTTCGCATCTTCTGGATAACACGAATAGCCAATACTGACGCCAACTTTCACGACAATCCCGTCTATTTCTATCGGCTCTTCCGCAACGCTTGCTATTAAACGTTCTGTGATATGCATCACATCTTCAGGGGGGAGACCTTTGATAACAATAAGGAACTCATCTCCACCAATACGCGCGACAAGATCACCCGCGCGCACACTGTTTGCGAGCCTGACGCCAACCTCGCGAAGAAGTTTATCTCCAACTAAGTGACCAAATTCGTCATTGGCCTGCTTGAACCCGTCTAGGTCAGCTCCTAGAATTGCAACCCTTGAGTTATTTTCCAAAAGCCCAGCGAGCGCAGCATCAAGTCCTTGTCGGTTGAGCAGTCCAGTTAGGGCATCATGATTAGCGAGAAAGTTGTTTCGAATTTCAGCTTGGAGTGTCGATATCAACGACTTTTGAAAAGTCAAAATAACCTGCATTGCCCCAAGAAAAAAGGGTGGCGTCATTATGACAAGGGCGAAGAGCCAAGGGTCTCCAGAAAGAACCGCACCTGTTTTGAATGGCAGATCACAAAGGCATACTAGCAAAAGTGCGAGACGTGGCGCTGAGAAATTGCGCGCGCATATTGGTCCAATGATTCCCATAATCAAAGTCGCCGATAGTACCATTAGTACCGTATCGCCTGTTTGCATGATAAAGAAGGCGAAGCTGCCTTGAAGAGCACACCACAAGATTGAAAATAGTATAGAAAGGTCAACGAATGGCAATTTTCCAGCAGCCTTTACGTGACTGATATACCTCATGACCATCAAGCGAAGTGTCAGCATTAACAGTTCGAGCGTTACGAAAACCGCGAAAATATTACCGTCATGACGGAAAAAGCCTATGGCTGTTACAAGTGAGCTGTTAACCGAACCCATAATAATGGCTAGAGGTGACGACAGCAGTTGTCCCAGCAGCAACGTCCGCGCCTCTTTTGGTGCATCTATCACAGGATTGAGAAGCCAAAGAACCACACCTATCCGGCTGCGGATATCCGCACGTGAGATTTCCGCCACAAAATTGATCCTCGTTCGCTGCTACTCTTAGAAACAGCGTAGTGCACAACTCTTAAGAATCAAGTATTTTATTCTGATTAAATTGATTATAAATCCGACATTTTAATTATTAAAGTAATATGCCGTGGCGATATTTAATAATAAATAACTATATTTATAGGATATTCTGTTCAGCAGCAGATTTCAATCACGCATGAGCATGTGCTTGAGGCACGGCAACCCACTGCAAGAGATCCCTTCTCGAAGGCATCCATCGCACTACTGCAGCGCCAGTGAAATCTTCTAAACTGTTCGCCCATTGGACCATGGGACCTGCGGCTGGATGATGGGAGCCGGATGAATCGAGAGGTTCACGTCCGGTTCTGGGAGAGCGTGGGGCTGCGATGCCCTACGCCACTCACCTACCTCCACGCCTACAAGACCGTGTCCGAATCCCGCGTCGGCATTGGCCGATATCTGACCTTCTACAATAGCCGACGCCCACATTCATCCCTTGACCGGCAGACGCCGGATCAGGCCTACTTCAACGCGCTGGCACCAATGATGGTGGCGGCATAATCGAGGCGGAAATCCAATTAGCAAAACGCCCGAAACTGTTCAGACAAACCAAACCGGCTCTGTCGGCAAATGCCAACCCTCTTTGGACGATCTCCTCGGCTCACCTACCATTCAGCGACGCTGCCATCCTCGTGCCGCCAAACGGGATTGCGCCATCTGTGGCCCTCTTTGGCGCGCTCAATCACATATGCCTCATCTACTTCAACGCCCAAACCTGGCCCTTGTGGGATGCTGACGAAGCCATCCGCATAGCGGAAGACCTCCTTATTCGATATGTAATCGAGAATATCGTTGGATTTGTTGTAGTGAATGCCGAGGCTTTGTTCCTGAATGAACGCGTTGTGGCTGACAGCATCGACCTGGAGGCAGGCAGCGAGTGCGATAGGGCCAAGCGGGCAATGCGGCGCCAGCGCGACATCGTAGGCCTCGGCCATCGTGGCTATCTTACGGCATTCGGTAATGCCACCCGCATGTGACAGGTCTGGTTGGAGAATATCGACGTAACCATCGGCCAGAACCGACTTGAAATCCCAGCGCGAGTACAGACGTTCGCCCAGCGCGATTGGCGTGGAGCAATGGTTGGCTATTTCCTTCAAGGCTTCCCGGTTTTCGGACAGCACCGGCTCTTCGATGAACAGCAGATTGAATTGCTGCAATTCACGCGCCAAAACTTTGGCCATGGGTCGGTGAACTCGACCATGAAAATCCACGCCGATGCCGATATGCGGCCCTACCGCTTCGCGAATGACGGCGATGGTTTCCACCGCCTTTTCAACTTTATCCCATGTGTCGACGATCTGCATTTCCTCGCAGCCGTTGAGCTTGATCGCCTTGAAGCCGCGCGCCACGACGTCGCGTGCATTGTTGGCCACGTCGGAGGGACGATCACCGCCAATCCACGAATAGACCTTGATCTTGTCGCGCACCTGCCCACCAAGCAGAGCGTGGATCGGCTGCCCGAGCGCCTTGCCCTTGATATCCCACAGTGCCTGATCGATGCCAGCGATCGCACTCATGTGAACAGCACCGCCGCGGTAGAAACCAGCACGATACATGACCTGCCAGTGATCCTCGATCAACATCGGATCTTTGCCGATGAGATAGTCCGATAATTCGTGCACAGCGGCTTCAACCGTCAGCGCACGCCCTTCGACCACCGGCTCACCCCAGCCAACGATGCCTTCATCCGTTTCGATCTTCAGGAACATCCATCGTGGAGGCACGATGTAGGTGGTCAGTTTGGTAATTTTCATCAGGGATACTCGTCTCAGCAGGGCCTGTTCAGGCAGTTGTCGATTTTGGTTGTTTGCGCATGGCAATCGCCAGATCGCGCGAGGCGATGGCGAGCATGCGCTGCGAACAGTCTCGGGCAGCAGCCTTGTCACGCATACGCAAGGCCTCGATCAGAGCGCGGTGAACATCGAGCGCCTCGCTGCGCGTTTCCACGGCCTCGTTCGAGGCCTGGAGCGAAAATTCCAGGGCAGCACTAATGATGCTCGATAGCTGCATGAAAACCTGATTGTGGCTGGCTCTCAAAAGCCCGGTGTGGAAAGCGACATCAGCTCGCGTGAAGGCTGCCACGTCGCCTTCTACGTCACTCATGCGTTGCCATGCATTTTCAATGTCCGCGATCTCCTGAAACGACGCCCGCTCTGCCGCAAGCTCTGCGGCATAGGGCTCGATGGCGCGTCGCGCATCAAGCACGCATTGCAGCAGATCGAGTTCAAAGATGCGCGGGCCTATCCATTCCAGCACCTGCTGATCTAGAATATTCCACTCTTCCTTTTCACAGATCTGTGTACCCACCCGCGAGCGACTGCGGAGCATTCCCTTGGAAGCGAGGATTTTTAGAGATTCGCGGATAACCGTTCGGCTTACGCCGTATCGCACACAGAGTTCGTTCTCCGTGGGCAGCATGGAGCCAACCGGGAAGACGTCGGCGCATATGTCTGATGCAATGGAGCGCGTTACGTTCTTTTGCACTCTGGGACGCTTCAATGGACCGCCTGCCTCGAGCCGGACCTCACGCGCTGCCTCAACCAAATCGTCTCTCCATTCACGGGACGGATGCTTAGCGAAGCACACGTCTGTCATTTCAGTATCAATGTTAGCAGGAGTGTTGCCCAGTCTCTAACCATAACCTCTATCATACACTGATTTTTATTTCATCATACAAATGAAATTGACGGATATGATGAAAAGATTTATGCAGAATGGACCTGCCAAAGCAGTGAACTGGGAGAGAGACAATGGGAATTCTGAAAACAGCCATCCTGGCTGGGACCGTCGCCGTATTCGCTGCGACTTCCGTGTTTGCAGCCGACATCAAGATCGGCTTCATCGTCAAACAGCCGGAAGAGCCTTGGTTCCAAGATGAATGGAAATTCGCGGATGTTGCCGCCAAAGAAAAGGGTTTCACCCTCGTCAAGATCGGCGCTGAAGATGGCGAAAAGGTGCAGTCGGCAATCGATAATCTTGGCGCGCAGGGCGTTCAGGGTTTCATCATCTGCACGCCGGATGTGAAGCTCGGACCCGGCATCGTCGCAAAGGCCGCCGCCAACGATCTGAAGCTGATGACCGTTGACGACCGTCTGGTCAATGCAGACGGCACTCCTATGGAAGATGTCGCGCACATGGGCATCTCCGCCACCAAGATTGGCGACGCGGCTGGCCAGACAATCGTCGATGAAATCAAAAAGCGCGGCTGGAACCCGAGTGAAGTCGGAGCCATCAGAGTGTCCTACGATCAGCTTCCAACAGCGGTTGACCGTGTGGACGGTGCACTTTCTGTATTGAAGGCCGCAGGCTTCCCGGAAGCCAACATCTTTGACGCGCCACAGACCAAGACAGACACTGAAGCTGCGCTCAACGCCGCAACCGTCGTTCTCAACAAGCACGCCAATATCAAAAAGTGGGTTGCAGTCGGCCTCAACGACGAAGCCGTTCTAGGTGCCGTACGCGCGACGGAAAGCGTCGGGATCGCGGCTGACAGCGTGATTGGCGTTGGAATTGGCGGTGCCGAGTCCGCGATCAACGAGTTCAAGAAAGCGGACGCTACCGGCTTCTTTGGCACGGTTATCATTTCTCCGAAACGCCATGGTTATGAGACGGCCCTCAACATGTATGAGTGGGTTGCCAACGACAAGCAGCCGGAAAAGCTGATCCTGACGGCTGGCCAAGTGGCTCTGCGTGATAATTACGAAGCGGTGCGCAAGGATCTCGGCATCGAGTAACGACGACCCGTCGCAGAATGATTGTTCCGGTGACGTGGCGTTACCGGAACACCTCCGGAGCAAGTGAATGCAAGATTTTCTGGAGTTCCGCTCCATTTCCAAAGGATACCCAGGGGTACAAGCCCTGTCGGATATCTCCTTTTCCGTCCGAAAGGGCGCGGTCCATGGACTGATGGGTGAAAACGGCGCTGGCAAATCCACGCTCATCCGTATCCTGTCGGGTGATCAGTCTGCCGACGCAGGTGAGATCGCCATCAATAGTGGAACCCAACACTATCGTTCCGTGCGCGATGCCTTTGATGCGGGCGTCATCGTCATTCACCAGGAACTGCAACTGGTGCCGGAACTGACGGTTGCTGAAAATCTCTGGCTTGGCCGTTTTCCGGGAAAGGCCGGTGTCATCGACAGACGCAAGCTGATCTCAGTCGTCAAGGAAAAGCTGGACGAGATCGGCATCGAGGTCGATCCCTCCAGCAAAGTCGCGGCGCTGTCGATCGGTGAACGGCAGATGGTGGAAATCGCCAAGGCTATCATGGCTGATGCACGTGTCATCGCACTGGATGAGCCGACCTCGTCGCTCTCGTCACGGGAAAGCGAAATCCTTTTTGCCCTGATCGACCGTTTGCGGGCCAAGGGCACCATCATTCTCTACGTATCGCATCGTCTGGACGAGATTTTTCGTCTGTGCGACAGCCTGACCGTGTTGAGAGACGGCAAGCTTGCCGCCCACCATCCAAGCGTTCCCGAAGTCACACGAGACCAGATCATCTCCGAAATGGTCGGGCGCGAGATCAGCAACATTTGGGGCTGGCGTGGGCGCGAACATGGCCCCACTCGTTTGGAAATCAAAGATGTTGCCGGTAGCAAACTACCGGTACCGATCACCTTCTCGGTCAGACAGGGCGAAATTCTGGGATTTTTTGGCCTCATCGGCGCCGGTCGCAGCGAGATGGCCCGCCTTGTCTATGGCGCCGACATCCGCTCGGGCGGCAAGGTCGCAATTGACGGCGTTACACTACCGCCCAACAATCCCCTTCACTCCATCAGGGCCGGGATGGTCCTTTGTCCAGAAGACCGCAAGTCCGATGGTATTGTTCAAGGTCGGTCCATAGAAGAAAACATGACGATTTCCTCCCGTCGACATTTCTCTCCCTTCGGCCTTATTCAGCCGAAGAAGGAGGCTGAACTCGCGGAAAAATTCATCGACAAACTGCGTGTTCGCACACCCTCGCGGAAGCAGGACATCGTCAATCTGTCCGGTGGCAACCAGCAAAAGGTGATCCTTGGCCGCTGGCTTTCCGAGCAGGGCGTCAAGGTTCTCATCATTGACGAACCAACCCGTGGCATCGACGTCGGTGCCAAGTCCGAAATCTATGAAATCCTTTATGAGCTCGCCAGCCAGGGTATGGCCATCATCGTCATTTCCAGCGAATTGCCGGAGGTGATGGGCATCACGGATCGCATCGCCGTGATGTGTCAAGGGCGCATCGCCACCATCGTCGAGCGCGAGCAGTTCGACGAGCGGCTGATCCTTGCCGCTGCCTTGCCCGATATCGCAAATGCAAGTGAACTTCCAGACCAGAAGGTACAGTCACAATGACCTCCTTGAAAAAAATCCTTCTGGGCGAACAGGGCCTTGTTGTCCTCTTTGCTGCAGCCTTCCTGATCGTATCGCTGACGGTCCCCAACTTCCTGACCGAGCGCAATATGCTCGGCCTTCTGCAATCGGTCGTCACCATCGGCATTGTCGCCTGCACCATGATGTTCTGCCTTGCCTCGCGCGATTTCGACCTTTCAGTAGGTTCGACAGTCGCGTTTTCCGGCATGATTGCAGTCATGGCATCCAATGCCACCGGCTCCATCTTTCTGGGTCTGATCGCGGCCATTGCCTGCGGCAGCGCCGTGGGGCTGGTCAATGGTCTGGTCATCGCCCGGTTCAGGATCAACGCTCTGATTACTACGCTCGCCACAATGCAGATTGTGCGCGGTCTGGCCCTGATCTCCTCGGATGGCCGTGCGGTCGGCATCAATGATCCATCCTTCTACCAGCTGGCACTTTCACGGTTTATCGGCATTCCAACGCCGATCTGGGTGATGCTGGCCATGTTCATCATCTTCGGTTTTCTGCTCAACCGCACGGTGTTCGGGAAGAACACGCTCGCGATCGGCGGCAATCCGGAGGCATCGCGCTTGGCAGGCGTCAATGTCGTCAAAATGCGTGTGTGGATTTTCATGGCGCAGGGCCTTGTTTGCGGCATTGCCGGCATTCTGCTTGCATCACGCATCACCTCTGGTCAGCCAAACGCCGCAACCGGCCTTGAGCTTTCTGTTATCTCGGCCTGCGTTCTCGGCGGCGTCTCGCTTGCAGGCGGCCGTGCCGCCATGAGCGGTGTCATTGTCGGCGTGCTGATCATGGGCATTGCAGAAAACGTGATGAACCTCCTCAACATCCAGGCTTTCTATCAATACGTCGTGCGAGGTCTTATTCTGTTGCTCGCCGTCCTCCTCGACAATCTACGATCGTCAGCGGCCGGACGTCGGTGAGCGATCTCTTCTTCCTGAAAAGCGGTAGACTTCACGTTCAGGTCTCGCCTCATGGAGGTGCCATTCGTGGCGCTTCCTATGAGGATATCGACGTCCTCATGGCCGCCGGTGGCCCGCAAGGCGACATGGCGAGCTTTCCACTGGTTCCCTTCGGCAACAGGGTCGAATTTAACCGGTTCCAAATCGGTGACCAGATCCACTGGCTTCAGCCCAACAGCACTGACCCGCTATATCTGCATGGAGATGGCTGGCTGCGGGACTGGCAGGTGGAGGCTGTGGATGACGAAGCAATCGATCTCACATTGCGACAAAAGCCAGACCACATAACCCCTTATGATTATACTGCACGACAACGAATTTCTGTCGACAACGATACGCTACGGTTGGATCTTTCGGTGACGAGCATGGCGGCTGATCCCATGCCGTTCGGCCTCGGGCATCACCCGTTTTTTATCCGCACGCCGCTGACACGCATAACAGCGTCCGTTGCTGATTG
The DNA here is from genome assembly GCF_900100825.1 of Agrobacterium sp. DSM 25558. Taxonomy (NCBI): domain Bacteria; kingdom Pseudomonadati; phylum Pseudomonadota; class Alphaproteobacteria; order Hyphomicrobiales; family Rhizobiaceae; genus Agrobacterium; species Agrobacterium sp. DSM 25558. Next base: position 15,661 of record NZ_FMUD01000039.1, read on the forward strand.
CTGGTCGGAACGGGATGGACATCTGCCAGGCGGCAAAGATGCTCTGCCCCATGACCTCAACCTTACCGCTGGAAGTGCATTGCCGAACCGTTTCCTCAACAACGCCTTTGGCGGATGGAACGGGCGCGCATCGATAGACTGGGTGGATTTGGGGCTTGCAGCCGAGATTGACACGACACCACATCACAACGTTTTAATGCTGTACGCACCGCTCGATCGACAGGAATTTTTCTGCCTGGAGCCGATGACCCATCTGCCGAACGGACATCATATGACGAATTTTGGTGGACTGGCCCTTTTGCACCAGGGAATGACAATCCACTCCTGCATGACAATAGAATTTCGGAGGAAAGCCCGTGGCTGACAGGTTGAACGGCAAGCGCATCATGATCACAGGCGCGGCACAGGGCATCGGCTTTGCGATTGCCGAAGCCTGCGCACGGGAAGGCGCTGACCTCCTGCTGATTGACAGGGACAGCGTGCTTCTCAATGAAGCCGTAAGCCGCCTCAGCCAGGCAGATGCCCGTATCCTGCATCACGCTGCCGATATCACACACCGTGAGGCAATCCACGAAGCAGTCACCGAAGCGGGCAAAGAGATCGGCACCATCAATGCCTTGATCAACAATGCCGGCGTGAACGTCTTTGCCGAACCGCTCGCCTCGACAGACGAAGAATGGGATCGTTGCTTCGACATAAATCTGAAAGGTGCGTGGAACTGCTGTCGTGCCGTGCTGCCAGCGATGATCGAAAACAGACATGGCGTCATCCTCAACATTGCCTCCACGCATGCATTCACCATCATCGAGCACACCTTCCCCTATCCTCTCGCCAAGCATGCGCTTCTCGGCATGACGAAATCACTCGGCCTGGAATATGCAAGCCGGGGAATAAGGGTCAACGCGCTTGCGCCTGGCTATGTCGCAACGCAGAAGGTGCTGGACTATTGGGATGGCTTCGCGGACCCTGAAGCCGCAAAGGCCGAAACGCTCAAACTGCATCCTGGTGGTCGAATTGCGACACCAGATGAAATCGCCATGGCAGCCGTCTTCATGATCTCCGATGAGTGCCCGTTCATGAACGCCACCACCCTGACGGTTGACGGTGGATTGAGTGTCCAACAGCATCCTGTTTAAATAATTCAATAGATGGGCCGACAAACAGAGGTCGGGAAGTGGCGGCGCTCTTGAGGGGATACGAACCTTCGACACCGATGTTTCATTGTCAGCGATGTGCTGATCCACCTTGGCTGGATGATACCAAACTGGCGTATCAAGTTATCAAGTGGCGCTTCAACAAGCTGAATATGAAATCTTGCAGGAAGAAAAAAAGCAGGCGCGGCCTTGAACAAGATCGAAAACAAACCGACGCGCAAGCGCCCGATATGGCCGTGGCTGGTATTGCTGGCTTTCACGCTGTTTACGATCTACGCGTATCTCCAGATAACGTCAGCCCTTGACGACATGGTGCGGACGTGGCGGGGCCTCGTCCAGTTGTTCTGGTTAATCATCCCAGATAGGAAGCCTTGAAAGGATTGGAACGTTCAAGAGCCCTTGCGGGCCTGGGACGGAGTGACGCCAAACGCTTTTTTGAGACTTTGAGTAAAGGCACTTTGCGATGCAAATCCCCATTTCTCAGCAATCGCCTTCGCTGAGAGATTTCTGTTTTGATCGAGGTCCTCGCGAGCTTTTTGAAGGCGCAAAGCGCGCTGATACTCGCTGCTCGACTGTCCTACGAAGAGCAAGAAAGAATACTGCAGAGCGCGGACACTGACAGCGCTCAGGCTAGCAAGAAATTCGGGAGAGCTTCTGTCCTCGGGATGTGCTTGGATATAATCGATCGCCCGGGGCACCTGTCTTGGTGCAACCAATGGCAAAGGTGCCTTCAGCTTTTGAGTGTAGTTGTTCGGATAGTTTAAAAGGAAACTATCAATGACCAAATTTCCAACGGCCGAAGAACGTGCATTCAGCGATCCCGCGAGTTGCTGGAACGGTGAATCGCCCTCATCGCTGGCGCCCACCTTAAAGCGATGAAAGCGTTCGGATCCATCGCGACAGGAAAGACACTTGGCTTCTATTCCGAGAGCGTTCCTGATTGGAGCGACGTGCATGAGACATGGCAAACGAGCGGCAAGCAAGTCAGATAATCAAAGACTACTCCCCCTGGTAGGCATCCGGCGAACCCTCCTTCCGCAAGAAAGATAACCGATGAACGCGTTTTCTACTTCAGGCCCACTTCGCATCGCCGTGATTGGCGTTGGCGGCATCGGAAGCACTTTCGCCTTTCACCTGGCCAGTCGTGGTGGCCACGAGGTTATGGTCATTGCAAGACCAGGTTCCGACCGCCTTGGACAACTGCTGACCGATAGCGGGATTGTCAGTACAAAGGGCGAGCATGTTGCAGTCGGCGTCAGTGACAAACTGGACGAAGATCAGCCCTACGATCTTGTCATCGTAACGTTGCTTGCCCATCAGGTCGATGCGGTGCTGCCGGCATTGCAAAGAAGTGCGGCCCGAAACATCCTCTTCATGTTCAACAATTTCGAACCCGAACGCCTGCAGGACGCGATCGGTACAGAGCGCAGCGCCTTCGGAATGCCCTTTGTGCAAGCCAGTTTCGATACTGATGGCAGACTGAAAGCCGTCGTCGGGGCCGCCGGACAGAAAACGAAACTGAGCGACCAGCGCTGGGTCGACCTGTTTTCGCAAGCGGGCCTCCCCGCCGTGCTCGAAACTGACATGCTGCTTTGGCTTCGATGCCACGCGCCGCTCTGCGTCGCATTCGAAAGCATCTCCATCGCAGGTGTAAGGCGTGGCACAGGCGCATCGTGGAAAGAAGCTTTGAACATCGCGCATGGCGTCTACGAGAGCTTCAGGCTGGTAAGAGGGCACGGTTACAGGCTCTTATCCTTCGGGAAAGGCGTGGCTTGATAGAAGCCCGGCTTGGGTCCTCGCCAGTATGCTATGGTCCCTTTCGCGCATCCGTTCTTTTCGCGAACTTCTGGCCACAGGCGCAGGAGAATGCCGCGCATTGATTGATATAATGGCAGAGGCGGCTCCCCGCTCCGATAAAGCAATTTCCGTGGCAAAAATCCTGGCTATGAAACCGGCTGATGGCTGATTCCGGGCGCGCGCAGACCTCACCACGGTTGAACTGTGAATAGTTCGGCTTTGATCACAAGTTCGGACGGCGTGTGCTATAGAACAGAAGCGGAAGCGTCGATCTTCAGCTCTCGCCATTCATCATCCCGCCGACAAAACGATATCTGGCCCCGTCAGTAAGACGGAGCCTGATCCGAACTCAGTAATTGGCACTGTAAACCAGCGGTACCCAGTCGTAGTTCACCTCGTCGCGCCGGACATGGCCAATGCCAGGAAAGGCGTGATGGGCACCGCCCACGAGATATTTCTGATCGGCTGCCTCGGCAAAAGCAACGGAGCGTGCGGCGGCCGCCATCGTCTGGTCCACGTCGAAATCGACGGTGACCTCCGGATGGTCATATTGCAGCACGTCACCATGCGCGATATCACCCCAGAAGACGATCTTCTCGCCCTGACTTTCCACGAAGACGCCACTGTGTCCTGGGGTATGGCCAGCGCGCAGCACCGAGCCAAAACCAGGTAAAGGGGCGGCATCATCTTCAAAGGTTTTGAACTTCTTTGCATCTACGTAAGGGTTGACGCATAGCTCGGCCTGAGCAATCTGCGGACCCAAAACCTTGCCAGCCTTGGCTTGGGCATCGGCTTTCAACCAGAACTCGGCTTCGCGACGGTTGACGTGCAGGATCGCGTTTTCGAACACCCGCTTGCCATTGGCAATAAGTCCGCCGGAATGGTCAGCATGGATGTGCGTGAGGATGACGTCATCAATCTGATCCGCCCTGTAACCCGCGGCCTCGATGTTGGAGACGAGTTTGCCAAGCGCCGGTCCCATAAGATCACCCGTGCCAGCGTCGATCAGAACGAGCCTATCACCGGTGTTGACCAGAAAAGCGTTGACCGAAATTTCCGAACCCGCCTGAAAATGACCGGCGAGATAGGTTTCTGCGTCACTTTCGGTGATGTGCTTGTATATTTTCGACATCGGCAGCTTCACCGTACCGTCAGAGAGCGCGGTGATCTCGTAGTCACCGAGTTTCATGCGATAGAAGCTGGCGGCTTGTTTACCAACCATTGGCACCTTGGCCAAGGCGACGGCTGGCAAGCTGGTCATGGCACCTGCAGCAAGGGCTGCGCCTGCTGTGCTGATGAGAAGGGAACGACGGGTCTGCATGGGAACTCCTGGGCGCTGCGCGGCTTGTTGACGATAAGGTCTTGGAACTGACCTTCAGAGCACGTATGTATCGCGGCACCAGCAATCAAATCGATGTGGCTCATGACGACTATCGATCATTTCAATCTGCGTTCTTTCGATCTAAACCTCCTCGTTGCTTTCGACGCCCTTATTTCGGAAGGGAATGTCACCAAAGCGGCTCGACGGCTGAAGATCCAGCAACCTGCAATGAGCCATTCCCTTTCAACGCTTCGGGTTCTCCTGCAGGACGAATTGTTCATTCGGGTAGGTCAGGTGATGCAGCCGACGGCCCGGGCACGCAGCTTGGCCGCTCCCGTCCGCCATGCCCTTCGCCAGGCACAGATGGCGCTGACCGGCAACTTTGCGTTTGATCCTACGACGGAAGAACGGACGTTTCGCATCGCCATGTCTCCCGAAATCGAGTTGCTGCTGATCCCCGAACTGACGATGCGCCTGCGACGCGACGCACCCGGCATCAAGGTTCTGGCCAGGGTCTTTCCATATGAGGCGATGGAGCCTTCGCTCGAAGATGGCAGCATAGATGTCGCGGTCGGATGTACCTACACGAAGACGAGCCGACGGTATTTTGAGACACTCTACGAACCGGAAATGGCTTGCTGCTATAATCCAGCGTTGCTGGCCTTATCGAACCCGGTGGAACTCTCGGACTATTTATCAGCAGAGCATGCGACCATCTCCCAGAACGAGACATTACAGGGTTGCATCAAGGACGCCTTGGAATTGGCTGGTGTGGAACTGAACGTGATCACGGCCGCACCCAGCTATATGTCTGTGCTTTCGGCGGCGCAGGTCGCACCGGTAATTGCCAACGGTACCGAGCCGGATTGGAGATCGTTACGCGGCACTTCTCGGTCTTGAGGTAAGCCCGGTACCCGTGAGCCTGTCCTTTCCGGCAGTGAAAATGGTCTGGGCGAGCCACGCCGATGGCGATCCTGCAAACGGCTGGCTTCGGCATCAAATTCGCGACATCCTTGGCAGCACCGTAGACCGCCACCAGAATTCAGATGTCCCGGTTAGCGGTGACAGCGTCGTTCCCCATCATTCGTGAAATTGTCATGGTTCTCACAAAGATACGTCGCTTTAACACCGATAAGAGATAACAATATATCGCCTTGAAAGGAAACGAACCTTCAACCCGTGTGCCTGTCGATTTTGCCGTAGCGCATAACGACGCAGTTCTTTAATCATCAGATTTCAGGAGGTCAGCGCATCTCTGCTTTCCTTCTAAGCATCACCCGCAGTCAAATCTTAGACCAACTCTCCGGCATGAGGCCGAGATCCGGATAGAGCCTGTCCACGGCAACAATGTCGTCATTGAGCTCTGCGATCATCCAGTCGCGAACCTGCATGACGATGTCGCGCGCCGGCTTGTCCCGAAGACGGACGAGATGGCATTGGCGGCCTGTTGTCATCAGATGCTCGCGCGCCGGCACGAGTGTCTCGGTTCGCAGCCAATGCGCAACCACGTTCAGCCAGCCGAGTGCCACACCCTGCCCCAGAAGCGCTGCCTGCACCACAATGGCATAGTCGGAAAAGATCATCGAATTGACCACATCGCCCTCGTTAGCCGGAGAAAAGAGGGTGGACCAGTTCGGCTGGGCGTCGCTGAGATTGATCGTGGTGTCGGGGGTTCGCTTGACTTCGCCGCCATCCTGTCCATGACTTTCCCGATAGGACGGGCTGCAGATCGGGATGAGGATTTCCGGCATGATAAAAGCAGCCTCATGCCGCTCATCCGAGCCGCTCACAAAGCGCATCCCGAGATCGACATCGTTAACCGGCCCCGCGAGCGCTCCCATCACCAACTGGAAGCGCAAATCCACTGTCGGAAACTGCTTTTTGAATTCCGGCATGCGCGGCATCATCCAGTGCGTGGTAAAGCCGGTTGAAACCGAGAGGGAGACCGTCTGGATCCCGATGCGCCGGTCGTCAATCTCTCGCAGGGCATTTTCGATTCCCGAAAAGCCACGGGCAATCGCGTCGAACAGTAATCCTCCGGATTCCGTCAAGCCTACGCCCCCAGACTGCCGAACAAACAGCACCGTATCGAGATGCTCCTCCAGTCGTGCGATCATGCGGCTGACGGCAGCGGGCGTCACATTGAGCTCGTCTGCTGCCTTGGAAAAATTTCCGCAGCGTGCAGCAGCCTCGAAAGTAAACAACCCATTCATCGATGGCAAAGAGCGGCGCAAGTTATTCATTACATGATGTAACAGCCTTCTGAACTTTTTTTCAATTGCGGGTTCGTCTTTTCTTTGGTCTGGTGCCAATCACAGAAGGCAAAAGATCTTCGACGAAAACGGGGAACAGAACATATAAAGCCTTAGGGCAAGCGAAGCCCAAGCGCGACAGATATGTTCAGGTTTCTGCTCAACAGCAAATGCGGCGCCGGTCATCCGAACCTTTGCGCGCATTAATTTTGCAGTGGGATCAGATGGTTGTTTTGAAAAAATCAGAACGCGTGGGCGTTTCTATCCGCTCGGCACACAAGAGCTATGGGGCTTTTCAGGCCCTGGACGATGTTAGCTTGGAAGTCGCGGCGGGAGAATTCGTCTCCATTCTCGGGCCATCGGGTTCCGGCAAGACAACCTTCTTGGGAATCCTCGGCGGCTTCGTCCAACCGACGTCGGGCTCCATCTGGCTCGGCGAACGGGATATTACATTCGAGCCGCCACACAAACGCGATATCGGAATCGTCTTTCAGAACTACGCGCTCTTCCCGCATATGAGCGTCGCCGAGAACATCACATTTCCGCTGCGGGCGCGCCGCCTACCGAAATCGAGCTGGCCCGGAATGCTGCGCGAAGCCCTGGATATGGTCGAGCTCGCCGGATACGAGCAGCGGCGCATCCACGAACTTTCTGGCGGACAGCGCCAGCGTGTTGCGCTTGCCCGTGCCATGATCTTCGAGCCGGGACTGATCCTGATGGACGAGCCGCTTTCGGCGCTCGATAAACAACTCCGTGAATCCATGCAGATAGAACTCAAGCGGCTTCACCGGAAGCTCGGCGCGACGATCATCTACGTTACCCATGACCAGCGAGAGGCTTTGACGATGAGCGACCGCGTCGCCATCATGAACAAAGGCCGCTTTGTCCAAGTCGATACGCCGGAGCAACTTCACGACCACCCCGCCGATTCCTTTGTTGCCCGTTTCATCGGCGAAGCAACACTGTTATCGGTCGAGCGGGCCAGCGAAGACACGGTCCGGCTCGGCGATGTCGTCCTGCGCACGTCGCACGCCGTCCCCCAGAACACCCGTCTGCATCTCGCGGTCCACTCCGAAAAGCTCGTCGTCGCCGATGGCAACGAAGTGGCCGGTGTCAATCGACTGACCGGAACCGTGACTGAGACACTCTACCAGGGCGAAAGCATCCGGGTTTTTCTGAAGCTCTCGTCCGGTGACGACCTCAGCCTCAGGCTTGCCAGCAACCATGCCGGCCGATTGCAACTTAAAAAGCCCGGCGAAGCCATAACCGTGGCGTTGCATCCAGAAGATACGATCGTGGTGCCGGAAGCGTCCTAAAACCTGCCGTTCCAACCTTACAGTCAACAAGGAAAGAAGACTATGAACCTCACCCACTTCAAGGTCATGACCTTCGATGTCGTCGGTACTTTGATCGATTTCGAAACGGGCGTGCTGAATGCCGTTCGGGCATTGGGCGGCGAAAAGGCCGCCCGCGCTTCTGACGATGCGATCTTTGAACCTTATAAGCGCGGCCGCGACAAGTTCTACGGTCGTTCCTCCTTCGCAATGAAGGATGTCTATCTGTCGCTGGCAACAGAACTCGACCTGACGCGCGATGATGCGACGGCGGAGGCCTTCCAACTCGCCGTCTTGCGCTGGCCAGCGTTTTCCGACTCGGTCGACGCCCTGGCCCGTCTGCGCAAGAATTTCCGGCTGGTTGCGATGACCAATGCTGACCGTACCGCCTTCTCGGCCTATTCGGCGACGCTGGGCAATCCCTTCCATGACAGCGTTACCTGCGATGAGGCCGGATGCGCCAAACCCAACCCGCAGTTCTTCGCTTTCAACAAGGGCCGTCAATCAGCCTCCGGCTATAAGCAGTCCGAAATCTTGCATGTTGCCCAGAGCCAGCATCACGATATCGGCATAGCCAAGGATCTGGGCTACACGACCTGCTGGATCGAGCGGCGCCAAGGCCAGCAGGGCTTTGGCGGCACGCCAGAACCCAAGGTGCTGACCAAGCCGGACTTCCATTTTTCTTCGCTAAAGCAGCTTGCTGACGCGGTTGATGCCGAATTGGCCGCAGGCATCCAGACCGCCAGCGCAGCCTGATCACGGAACCCAAAAATGATGACCGCCCATCCTCCTTTCCCTGACATTGCCTCGCTCTGGCAGGAGACAGCTGCCGACCGCCCGGTCTTCGGTGCGCTGACGGGCGGTCGTCACTACGACATTGCCATTATCGGCGGCGGTTACACCGGCTTGTCGACGGCACGCTACCTTGCCCGCCGGGGCCAATCGGCCGTTGTGCTGGAAGCAAGCCGCATCGGCTGGGGCGCAAGCGGACGCAACGGCGGCGTGGTCTCGGGCAAGTTCCGGCTTGCCTTTTCTGAGATTTCCGCACGTTACGGCATCGACACGGCCCGCCGCATGCACGATCTCGGCATCGAGGCCATCGATCATGTCGGGGAGCTTGTCGAGGATTACGGTATTGCCGCAGCCGATTATCGGCCGACGGGGTCGTTGCGCTGCGCGCATAATGCAGTCTCGCTCACTTCGCTGAAGAAGGAAGTCGAGTGGCTGCATCAGGCGCTCGGTGATCGCGCCTGCTCCATTTTGTCGGCGGCCGAAATGGAGGCGGAGACCGGCTCGCGAGATTTTCTGGGCGGCATGCTCAACACCCATGGCGGCATCATCCATCCGCTCAATTTCGTGTTCGGGATCGCTGCCGGCCTAAAAAAGTCGGGCATCGATGTCTTCGAAAACACCCCGGTGACGGCACTCCGCCGCGAGGGATCCGGCATGCTTCTGGAAACATCGGGGGGCACAGTCACGGCCCGGCAGGTGGTGATTGCCACCAATTCCTATTCGGACCTGACCCCTGCCACCTCAGCGGTACGCAAGGCCATCATACCCTTCCGTTCGGCAATGATCGCCACAGCGCCGCTTTCCGGAATGTCGGGTAGAAAGCTGCTGGCGCAGGGCCGCAGCTACACCGAAACCCGTCGGATGATGCGCTGGTTCCGCAAGGCGGGCGACCGCCATAAAGCAGGCGGTCGCGGCGCCTTCGGAAAAACAGACTCTGGGGCCGCGTTTGCGGCGCTGCACCGGGCGATGGTGCGGCAGTTCCCGGAACTTGCGGGCGTTGCCATCACACATCGGTGGTCGGGTCTGGTTGCCATGACGATGGACAGCATACCGCATGCAGGTAGGCTGGATGACCGTATCGTCTACGCAATCGGCTACAACGGTACCGGGGTGGCATTGGCCTCCAACATGGGCAAGCACATTGCGGCAATCGTCGCTGGTGAAAGTCCAAATCTCGGGCTTTTGACTTCTGAACGGCTCAAACCCGTTCCTTTCTATCCCGTCAGGGAGCCTGCTGTCCGGCTTGTCGCCGGCTGGTACCAGTTCCTCGATGCAATCGGGCGTTAAGACCCGGCATTCAACCATTAAAACGGGGCTCAAAGCCCCGCCACAAGAGGAGAACGGACATGATACACAAACTTTCCACACTCGTGCTTTCCGCTTCAGCCATCGCTTTTTCCGCCGGTATCGCGTCGGCGGAACAGATCACTTTCGTCTCACAGGGCGGCGCCTATCAGGAGGCGCAGACCAAGGCCATCCTCGATCCGGTTGCCAAGCTACTCGGCATTACTGTCAATCAGGACAGCGCGCCCGACGCATGGCCCGTCATCAAGACCCAGACCGCAACGGGCAAGCCAATTTGGGATGTGATCGATACACCGACACAAGACTGCATCCGCGGCGGCCAGCAGGGCATGATCGAGCCTTTGGATTTCGCCAAGATCCCCAATGCCGACAAGATGCCTGCCGCTTACAAGAGCGCCTACTCCGTCGCCTATGAGTTCTATTCCAGCGTTCTTGCCTACAACAAGGACAAGTTTGGCGACAAGCCGCCGCAAACCTGGGCGGATTTCTGGGACGTGAAGACATTTCCAGGAACGCGCGCGCTGCGCAACCACCCGCTGGCTACACTTGAAGCAGCCCTTCTTGCCGATGGCGTTCCAGCCGACAAGCTCTATCCACTGGATGTCGATCGCGCTTTCAAGAAGCTTGAAGAAATTAAACCGTACGTGACCGTCTGGTGGACGTCGGGCGCTCAGTCGGCGCAGCTTCTCGCTGACGGCGAGGTTGATATGGAAATGGCCTGGAACGGCCGTGTGACGGCAGTGGCCAAGGAAGGCGCTCCGATCAGCTACACCTTCAACCAGGGCTTCCTGCAATATACGTCGCTTTGCATTCTGAAGGGTGCGCCCAATCTGGAAACAGCGGTCAAGTTCGTCAACGCGGCCATGACGCCCGACATCCAGGCCAATTTCCCGACCTACATCGATTACGGCCCGGGTAACCCTGAAGCCTACAACACCGGCAAGATTTCGCCGGAACGTGCGGCAGAAATGCCAAGTTCACCTGAAAACGCCGAAAAGCAGGTGCTGGTGTCGGACGAATGGTGGACATCGCCGGCTGGTGAGGAAGCGCAGAAGCGTTGGGCGTCCTTCATCCAGCAGTAATTTCGGTGAATTGAGGAGTGTCATGATGACCACGTCGACGAACAATCCATCGATGCAGCATGATCGCAAGGAGCAACGGCTGATGCTGTTGCTTCTCGCGCCGGCGCTCCTCGTCATCGTCTCGCTGCTGATCGTGCCGCTTGTCTGGCTCGCCTGGCAGTCGATCTGGCAGGACGGCGGGTTCACCGTTATAAACTACCAACGGTTTTTGACCGATTCCGTCTACTGGATGACGTTCCTGCAGACCTTCCGCATCGCCATTGTCGTGACGCTCGTGACGCTATTGCTTGGCTATCCCGTCGCCTACGTGGCGGCGGCCCTGCCCCAACGGTGGAGCGTGCTGGTTCTAGCAATGGTGCTCCTGCCCTTTTGGACCAGCGTGCTGGTCAGGGCCTATGCGTGGCTCATCCTGTTACAGCGAACCGGCATCGTCAATTCCGCGCTCAAGAAGGCCGGGCTGATAGACACGCCGTTGCTGCTGATCAACAATGAATTCGGCACGGTACTGGCGACGATCCATATCCTCTTGCCATTCATGGTTTTGCCGCTCTATGCCACAATGAAGAAGATCCCGCCTGAACTCACTATGGCAGGTGCCAGCCTCGGTGGCTCGCCATCGCATGTCTTCACCCGGATTTTCCTGCCTTTGTCGCTGCCTGGAGTGATCGCCGGCGTGGTGCTGGTGTTCGTGCTGACCCTCGGCTTCTACATCACGCCGGAACTGCTGGGCGGCGGACGGACCTATATGGTTTCCATGCTCGTGTCCCGCAATATCCAGGTCTACAACGAATGGGGCGCGGCTTCGTCGATTAGCGTGGTGCTGATGCTCTGCGTCTTCCTGATCTTCAGGCTCGCAAGCATGCTTATTCCGTTTGAACGCATCATGGGAACGAGGTGACGCATGCGCATATCCAACATTCTGCTTTACAGCTTTGTCGCGCTCATTCTCGCCTGGCTGATCATCCCGATCGTCATCATCGTGCCAATGTCGTTTTCAAGCGCCCGCTTCCTGACATTTCCGCCGCCGTCCTTGTCGTTGCGCTGGTACGAGGCCTATCTCGGCAACCCAGTTTGGATGCAAGCCACGCGGGTCAGTCTGATCGTCTCAGTTTCGAGTGCTATCCTGGCAACCATTTTCGGCACGGCGGCAGCCTATGCGCTGAACATGACATCCTCCCGGCTGGTGCGCAGCCTGCAGATGCTGTTGCTGCTGCCGCTCGTCGTGCCGATCGTCATCACCGCCGTCGGCGTCTTCCTCGTCTATGCCCAGGTCGGTCTGCTCGCCAGTATGACTGGGCTGATCCTCGCCAATATGATGCTCGGCCTTCCCTATGTGGTCATCTCCGTTCTGGTGGGCCTGAGGAAATTCGATCCGACGCAGGAAATGGTGTCGCGCAGCCTCGGCATGAACCGGCTGCGCACCTTCTTCGTGGTCACCCTGCCGCAGATCCGCCCGAGCGTGATTTCCGGCATGTTGTTCGCCTTCATCTCCGCCATCGACGAGACCGTCGTGTCGCTGTTCATTGCTGGCGGCGAATACCAGACGCTGACCAAGCGCATGTTCACGGCACTGCGTGACGAGATCGACCCGACGATCGCGGCAATCAGCTCATTGCTGACAGCGATTTCCTTCATCCTGGTAATGCTGGTGGCGCTCAATGCCCGTAGCTCCGATCGCAAGCAAGGCAAGGTGGCATGATCCCCGATCACCTGATCCTTGGCGGCGGCTCGGCAGGCTGCGTGCTCGCAGCACGGCTGTCGGAAGATCCAAACCGGACGGTTGTTCTTGTCGAGGCCGGACGCAATATCGCCGCAGGTGATATGCCCGACGCGGTGCGCAGCCGTTATCCCGGCCGTGCCTATCTCGACACCCGCAACATCTGGTCCTCGCTCACTTCGCTGATGGGCTATTCCAGGTCCAACAGCGCGCCACCGACACCGCGCCGCTACGAACAGGCGAAAATCCTCGGCGGCGGTTCGGCGATCAATGCGTTGATGGCCAATCGCGGCGCGCCCTCCGACTACGCGGAATGGCAGGCGCTGGGCGCCGAGGGCTGGGGTTGGGAAGACTGCTTGCCCTATTTCCGCAAGATCGAGACCGACCGCGATTTCGACGGGCCGCTCCATGGAACCGATGGGCCGCTGACGATCCGGCGGATCGCCAGTGAGAAGATATCGCCCTTCGTCGATCGCGTTATGCAGACGTTGGAGGCGCGTGGTCACCCGATCCGTACCGATCAGAACGGCCCCTGGCAGGACGGCACTTTTCGCGGCTCGATTGCCGTCAGCGACGCCGGCGAACGTCTGCCCACCTCAATCGCCTATCTAACGCCAGACGTCCGCCGTCGTCCGAACCTCAGGATCATCACCGACAGCACCGCCACCCGCATCCTGTTCGACGGCGTCAGGGCAGTTGGAGCCGAGATTGCCGGTAACATCTCACAGACGATCACGGCGAAGGAGGTCATCGTTGCGTCAGGCGCCATCCACTCGCCGGCCTTGCTGCTGCGCTCTGGCATTGGCCCCGGCGCCGATTTGAGGGCACTTGGCATTCCGGTCATTGCATCGCGTTCCGGCATCGGCCGCAACCTGATGGAGCACCCTTCCATCGCGGTCGCCGCCTACCTGCCGCCATCGATGCGGGTGCGCGATCGGGAAGAACATCACGAACAGGCGATCTGGCGCTTTTCATCGGGCTTGCCGGAAACGCCACAGGGCGACATGCACGCCGCCATCTTGTCGCGCTCCGGCTGGCATTCGGTCGGGCTGCGGATGGGCAGCCTGTTCTTCTGGGTCAACAAGTCTTATTCGCGTGGGTCCCTCAAACTTGCCTCTACCGATCCGCTTGTCGAGCCCGAAGTCGATTTCCGGATGCTGAGCGACGAACGCGATCTGGAACGGCTAAAAATGGCTCTGCGCATGGGCGCGCAAACCCTGCGCGACCCGCATTTGGACGGCTACAGAGGGACGGTATTTCCCTCCAGCTATTCCCCCCGTGTCGCAAAAGTCGCCGTTCCCGGCGCATGGAATGCGCTGCAGCGGGGAGCGCTGTCGGCAATGCTTGACCTCGCCGGGCCTCTGCGTGCAGCGCTGGTCCATTCCGCCGTTACACTCGGGACCACCATTGACGGATTGCTCGATGACGATACAGCTTTAACCGAATTCGTCCGGCGGCATGTCGGCGGCACTTGGCACCCCTCCGGCACCTGCCGCATGGGCGCCCCCGCCGACCCGATGACGGTGACCTCGCCATCCGGCCGTGTTTATGGCGTCGAGGGACTGCGGGTCTGCGATGCGTCGCTGATGCCGTCCATTCCCTGCGCCAACACCAACATACCGACAATCATGATCGCCGAGCGGATCGCAGATTTCATCCGCAACGGGCAATAAATGGCGACGGAGACAGCCATGAACAATGCGCGCAAATTTTACATCGATGGGGAATGGGTCGAGCCGATCGGCCAGCACACGCTTGATGTCATCGATCCGGCCACCGAACAGCCTTTTGCGACGATCGCCATGGGCAGCGCCGCAGATGCGGAGAAGGCGATTGTCGCCGCCCGAGCCGCTTTTGCCAGCTTTTCCGAAATCTCCAAAGCGGAGCGCCTTGAACTGCTGAGGCGTATCCTCAGTATTCTCACACGCCGTAACGATCAGATCGGCGATATCATTTCCAAGGAGATGGGCGCGCCGCTCGCTATGTCCCGCAGCCAGCAAGCCGGCATCGGACTTGCGCATTTCGCCGAAACGATCAAGGCGATGGAAGCCTTTGATTTCGAGTATATGCAAGGAACCACGCGGATCGTTCACGAACCCGTCGGTGTCGTCGGCATGATCACGCCCTGGAACTGGCCGATCAACCAGATCGCCTGCAAGGTTGCCCCAGCGCTTGCCACCGGCTGCACCATGGTGCTGAAACCCTCGGAAATCGCGCCACTCAACGCCATTCTCTTCGCCGAGATCCTGCATGAGGCGGGCGTCCCCAAAGGCGTCTTCAATCTCGTCAACGGCGACGGCCCGACCGTCGGAGCCCTGCTTGCCAGCCATCCCGACATCGACATGGTCTCGTTCACCGGCTCCACCCGCGCCGGCATTTCCGTGGCGCAAGCCGCAGCGCCCACGGTCAAGCGGGTCCACCAGGAACTCGGCGGAAAATCCCCCAATATCGTGCTCCGCAGCGCCGATCTGGACGCTGCCGTCAGCGCCGGGGTCCGACGGTGCATCGACAATTCCGGCCAGTCCTGCAATGCGCCGACCCGGTTGCTGGTACCGATGGAACACATGGACGAGGCCATTGCCATCGCCGCCCGAACGGCGGATGCCATCACCGTTGGTGCGCCATCCGATCCCTCCACCAATATCGGCCCGGTGGTCAGCCAACTGCAATTCGACAAAATACAACGCCTGATTCACAAGGGAATCGCGGAAGGCGCCGAACTCGTTGCCGGCGGACCGGATCGGCCAGCCCACCTGAATGCCGGCTATTATGTCCGCCCGACCGTGTTTGCGCGCGTCACCAGCGATATGACCATCGCCCGCGAGGAGATCTTCGGGCCAGTGCTGGCCATTCTCGGTTACGAGACCGAGAACGACGCCGTAACCATCGCCAACGACACGCCCTATGGACTGGCCGCCTATATCCAGGGAGATCCGGCCGAGGCGCGCGCCCTGTCGCGCAAGTTGCGCGCCGGCATCGTGCGGCTAAACAGCTCCGCCTGGGATGGCGCCGCCCCCTTCGGCGGCTACAAGCAATCCGGAAACGGCCGCGAATACGGCAAGTTCGGCCTGCACGAATTCACAGAAATCAAGGGCGTCGTCGGCTACGCCGACGATTGAGTCATTTCCAGACCCGAGCCGGACAGAGGGGGCGGCGGGCAAACCGGCCCCGCCCTGATCGACAGAAAGCTGGACCATTGAGGAAGACGATATGCTGAATTTGAAAGATCCCACCCTGTTCGTCGAAAAGGCGCTGATCGGTGGCGCCTGGCTATCGGCCGGCTCGGGCGCCACTGTGGCCGTCGACAATCCCGCCACCGGAGACGTCATTGGCCATATCCCCGATTGCGATGCCAGCGATACGCAGGCAGCCATTGCGGCGGCCTCGGAGGCTTTGCGGACATGGCGTCTGACGACGCCTGGAGAGCGATCCCGCCTTCTGGAACGCTGGCACGCTTTGATGCTGGAACATGTCGACGATCTGGCCGAGATCATGACGGCCGAGCAGGGCAAGCCGCTGGCGGAAGCGCGCGGCGAGGTACTCTACGGCGCATCCTTCATCAAGTGGTTTGCCGAGGAAGCGCGCCGCACCTACGGCATGACATTGCCGGCCCCTTCTGCCGATCGCCGTATTCTCCTGACCAAGGAGCCGGTCGGTGTCGCCGCCATCATCACGCCCTGGAATTTTCCCAATGCGATGATCACCCGAAAATGTGGCCCGGCATTGGCGGCCGGCTGCACCGTTGTCATCAAGCCTTCGGACTTCACCCCCTATTCCGCCCTGGCGCTCGGCGTACTGGCGCAGCGCGCCGGCATTCCGCCCGGCGTCATCAACATCGTCACCGGCCTGCCCCAAGCGATCGGCGCCACGCTGATGGCAAGCCCGGACGTGCGCAAAGTGTCCTTCACCGGTTCGACCGGTATCGGTTCGATGCTGATGGCGCAGAGCGCGCCGACCGTCAAACGCCTCAGCCTGGAACTGGGCGGCAACGCACCTTTTATCGTCTTTGACGATGCAGATCTCGATGTCGCCGTCGAGGCGGCGATCGCCTCGAAGTTCCGCAATGGCGGCCAGACCTGCGTCTGCGCCAACCGGCTGCTTGTCCAGGATGGCATTCACGATGCATTCGCTGAACGGTTGGCGGCGCGGGTCGGCGCCATGCAAGTTGGCCCCGGCACCAAGACGGGCACCGATATCGGGCCGATGATCAACGATGCCGCCGTCGCCAAGATCCACGCTCATGTCGCCGATGCGCTGGCGCTGGGAGCCGAAAACATAACCCCGCGAGACACCCTTCCTGAAGGCAGCCGCTATGTTGCACCGACGGTGCTGAAAGGCGCCACAATGGCTATGCGCCTCGCGAGCGAAGAAACGTTCGGGCCGGTGGCGCCGCTCTTCCGCTTCGGCGACGAAGCCGAGGCCATCGCCATCGCCAACGACACGCCATTCGGCCTGGCCGCCTATTTTTTCACCGAGAATCTGCACCGCGCTTGGCGCGTCAGTGAAGCCTTGGAATTCGGCATGGTGGGGCTCAATACCGGCAGCGTGTCGATGGAGATCGCGCCCTTCGGCGGCATCAAGCAATCTGGTCTTGGCCGTGAAGGAGGGCCGACCGGCATCGATGAATATCTCGAAACCAAGGCCTTCCACATGGGCGGCCTGAAGACCAGAGCACTGTAAGACTGCGATTGCCGAGAAGGAGAGAACCATTGGCCGAGCGAACCTATGATATTGCCGTCATTGCCGGCGACGGCATCGGTAAGGAAGTGATGCCCGAAGGCATCCGCGTGCTGGAGGCGGCGGCCAGTCGCTACGGCTTTACGATCAAGCAGAAATGGCATGACTTCGGCAACTGCGACTACTACGCCCGGCACGGCCGGATGATGCCCCAGAACTGGAAGGAGGAGATCGGCAGGCCTTCGGCGATCTTCTTCGGCGCCGTTGGCTGGCCAGACATCGTGCCCGACCACATATCACTCTGGGGCTCGCTGCTGCAGTTCCGTCGCGAATACGACCAATATGTCAACCTGCGGCCGGTGCGTCTTATGAAGGGCGTGCCCTGCCCGCTCGCCGGCCGCAAGCCCGGCGACATCGACTTCTGGGTGGTGCGTGAGAATACCGAGGGCGAATATTCGTCCGTCGGGGGACGCATGTTCGAGGGTACAGACCGCGAAATGGTGCTGCAGGAAACGATCATGACCCGCAAGGGCGTCGATCGCATCCTCAAATTCGCCTTCGATCTGGCGCAAAAGCGGCCGCGCAAGCTCCTTACCTCGGCCACCAAATCCAACGGTATCGCTATCACCATGCCTTACTGGGATGAACGCGTCGAAACAATCGCGAAAAACTATCCCGATGTAAGCTGGAACAAGTTTCACATCGATATCCTGACAGCCAATTTCGTGCTCAAACCGCAGATTTTCGACGTTGTTGTCGGCTCCAACCTATTTGGAGACATATTGTCCGACCTTGGCCCTGCCTGCGCCGGCACGATCGGCATCGCCCCGTCAGGCAACATCAATCCAGGCGGCGAGCACCCTTCCCTGTTCGAACCGGTGCATGGTTCGGCGCCTGATATAGCCGGCAAGAACGTCGCCAATCCGATCGGCCAAATCTGGTCGGCTGCCATGATGCTCGAACATCTCGGCGAAATGGAAGCCGCAGCTGGTATCATGGCGGCGGTTGAGACGGTGCTCAAGCAACCCGCCCTGCGCACCCACGATCTCGGCGGAACCGCCAGTACGCAGGCCTGCGGAAAATCAATCGCGGACGCGCTTTCGTGATGCAAATTGGAGAGCAATAGTATGTCGAACATGATCGTTTTCGATCTGCAGAATCCCGGTATCGCGCGGGAAAGCCAGGCCCTTCCGGAACGCCTTATCGAGGGTAGCCCGTCCTACAAGACATGGGAACAGGACAATGTAGCGAATGGCCGAATTCGCTCCGGTATCTGGGAGGCGACACCGGGCGCGACCCGATCGATCAAGGGCGAGACCTGGGAATATTGCACCATTCTGTCAGGCGTCATCGAACTTGTCGAAGACGACAAGGAGCCGCGACGCCTGGTTGCCGGCGATACGTTCATCCTGCGTCCCGGCTTTACCGGAACCTGGCGGACAATCGAAACGGTCCGCAAACTCTGGGTCATCGTGTCGCCTTAGGCTCGTGCCGTTGATAGAGCTGGACCAAGGCTATCAAATGCTGATGGTATGAAATTGTTTGTTTCGCCTACGACGTGACACTTGCTGCCACGAGGCCAACCAAGAAGACACCAATCGGCACCAAATGCGAAAATTCCCGGTGGCGCACCACAGTGAACGCCGCTGCGGCCAGAACGAGCGCACCGATAACCAGGCCTGCCGTCTGAGTGGCAGGAAAGGCAATCAGCGCGGCGCTTGCCAGTTCCAGCAAGCCGGTCGCCCGGCACCACCATTGGGGATAACCCCAGCGAACAAAGCTTTCCTGTTGGGCCGCCAGGCCAATAGCATTGAATAGCCCGGCACCAGCGAATCCAGCGATGACAAGGCAGATGAAAATTGTGTGCAGCATAGGTGCTTTTCCGAATGGTTTTCAGAAATCATGGTGACCGTTTCGCCGCCTGAACTATAAAAGCTGGTTTGGAGATCAGAAACCAGCAATTGATCGTTTGGCTTTCAGGCTATCTGAGCCGTTGCAAATCGGCTGGCAATTTCGGCAACGCGAACGCCGTAAAGCCGGGCTGTCTCAAGATCGCCTTCCGACATTTCGCCTGGGGCTGCATCTGCGTCGGACTGTGCCATCGGCCCGATATACGAGCCCATTCTGTTCAGATCGTCACGTTTGGACGCCTTGACGTTCGCAGGCTTCATAGCGAGGCTAACCCACACGCCACCGTGCTGGCCTGCCAGGAGGAGGAAATATTGCAAGGTGTTGAGCTTGTCGCCGTTGATACTGGCGCTGTTGGTGAAGCCGCCGAATACCTTGTTCTTCCACTTTTCTCCGAACCACGGTTTTGAAGAGGTGTCGGCAAACTTTTTAAACTGCCAGGTAGGGCCGCCCATGTAGGTTGGCGAGCCAAAGATGATGGCATCCGCATCATCGAGAGCGTCCCACGCGTCCTGCGAGAGGTTGCCTTCGGCATCGATCGCGATCAGCAACGCAGATGCGCCTTCGGCGACGACTTCTGCGAGCCGTTTCGTGTGTCCGTAGCCGGAGTGGTAGACGACAACGGTCTTGGTGCTTGATTGGGTCATTGTATGTCCTTGGCGCTTGGGCGTTCCGTCGTATCGACGGTGCATTGTTCGTGCCCATGCCAAAATTACTGTTTTGCCATTCGATGATAAACCACGCTATAAGGAACAGATTGTTCTTCCTAACTGGTCCAATTGAGACGTGTTAAAATGCATAGCCTTGAGCCAATCCTCATCTTCATCCGGGTTGCCGAGATGGGGAGCTTCACTCGCGCGGCCGATAGCCTTGGCATACAGAAGGGGCGCGCCTCCACCGCCGTTCGCAAGCTCGAAGAGGAGGTCGGCGTTCGATTGCTGCACCGGACGACGCGAAGTGTGCAACTCACGGAAGACGGACGGGCCTACCATGCGCGCGCTCGCGACATTCTTGCCAACGTAGACGATCTACAATCGATGTTTGCGAAAGATCGCGTTGCGCTCCGAGGTAGCCTGCGGGTCGATCTGCCGACAGAACTCGCGCGTACGACCATCATACCAGCCCTGCCGGAATTCATGGCCTCCCATCCAGAGCTGGAGCTGGAGATATCGAGCACGGATCGGCAGGTCGATCTTGTTCAGGAGGGCTTCGACTGTGTTCTCCGGATCGGACCGATTGGGGATGAGACGCTGATCGCCCGTCGGCTCGGCCGGCTGCGTATGGTGAATGCGGCGAGCCCAATCTACATGGCACGCCACGGCATCCCTCAAACTCTGGAAGACCTGCAACTGCAGACGCACCGCGCAATCCATTACAGCAGGACACTCGGTGCCAAGCCCTATGGCTGGGAGTATCCGGACGGGAGTGACGGCAACTATGCGACACTTCCGCTTCCGGGTGCTCTGCATGTCAATAGTGTGCAGACTTATGAGGCTGCCGGTCTCGCAGGTATGGGACTGATCCAAGCTGCGTATTCAGGTATACGCCAGCACCTGGAGAGCGGAGCACTCGTTGAAATTCTGCCTGATTTCCGCCCGGAGCCATTGGACGTGTCGCTTGTGGTCGCTCATCGCCAAAACCTGTCACGCCGTGTCCGAGCATTCATGGGATGGATCGAAGAGGTGCTCCGGCCTTATCTGGAATAGCTTGGTGACCGCTCAGTGCCACAAATGTCATTCTGAGGCATGTTCGGATAGCGGAGAAGGTTCAATTCGTTCGATGCTGCTATCGCCCGACATCGCGGAAGCCAGCATGAGTTCTCAACGTCCATCCTCTCCAATTTTTTTTGCGGTAACCGACCAAGTTCAGAAAGTCCTTGTCTGGACCAGGGTCGTCAAAAGCCTTGGATGGTTGGCAATGATCAATTTGTGAAGTTGCGCACTGAAGGTATCTTCGGCCGAAGCGTGACGCCAACCGACGCCGGTCGCGTGCTGGCGGGGTACAAGCTTAACCTTCAGCAAGATTGAAGAGTATCGGAGCTTTCAGCATAGCGCCGGCCGAAGAGGACGGGAAAGCGGGAATTCTCGTTGCGTTTTCGCCGGAAACCGGGCCGCCGCAGGAGCCTTGGCGAAGCGCCGCAACGCGGAAGGCGGGACCGACTGCCCCGGCGAAACGCTCCGTAGATTTTCCTCCATGCGGACACGAACAGCTTTGTCTTCGTGCTCCAGTGAGAGGTTGCTAGGCGAGTTCGATCAACATGTCCAAAAAGGCACGGACGGACGGGTTGGTCCGTCGGCTCTCGGGCCAGACCGCGGTGATGTTGTTCCGGTCGACGGCAAATTCGGACAGGATTGGGATCAACTCCCCGCGCTTGACCAATGCGGCAGCAGCGAAGCTCGTGCCCATTCCGATGCCAGCGCCCCCAGCAATCGCGGCCATAACGGCTTCACTTGCATCGACAACGACGCCGGAATTAGGAACGACCTCGACCTCCCGATCGCCAATCCGGAATGGCCATCGAAACAGCTGGCCCGTGCTTTGATAGCGCATACTAACCGTTTCGTGCGACTCCAGATCACGTGGGTGCTTCGGAGTTATGTGCAGGCTGAGATAATCTGGCGACGCGTAGCAACAGAGCCGATGCGGCGAAAGCCGGCGCGACAGAAGCCGCGAGTCGGCAAGTTCGCCGATGCGGACAGCCAGATCGATACCTTCTTCGATGAGATCGACCATGTGGTCACTCAGCCGCAGATCGATCGTCACCTTGGGGTGCAGCTTTCGAAACCCAGCAAGCGCAGGGGCGATGACATGCAAGCCGATGGGCAGGGACGCTGCAATTCGCAAGCTGCCAGACGGGACCGCGCGTGCCGCTTTTGCAACCTGCTCGATCTCTTCTGCATCGCGCAGCAGACGAAGCGCGCGCTCATGCAAGTCGCGTCCCTCGGCGGTTAGCGTTAGCGAACGCGTCGTGCGGGTGAACAGCGACACGCCAAGATGCTGTTCAAGCCGTTGGACGCTCTTGCTGATCGCCGAAGGGGAGATGGACAGCGATCGAGCGGCAGCCGTGTAGCTCCCCAGGGATCCGGCTTTCGCGAAGGCGATAAGCCCGGTTAGCCTCTCAAAAGCCATTTGTTCCTTCATGGCACTATTAAAGCGAACTTCGGCGCAATTATCAACATCCGATCCCGGCATTATCTGTTGCGGGAATAACCGATACCAGAAAGCGAGACTATGATGACTGAAATGATGAAAGCGGTTCAGCTCCACGAATTCGGAGGCCCGGAGGTTCTGCTATATGAGGAAGCTCCTCGACCCACTCGGGCAAGCGACGAAGTGCTCGTTCGCGTTCATGCCGCAAGCCTTAACCCGCCGGACCTTTACCTGCGTGACGGTTATCGGGCGTTGCCTGCCGAATGGCGACCCAACGCCACTTTTCCGCTGATCCTTGGCACTGATGTTTCCGGGGTGGTCGCTGCAGTGGGCGATAACGTCTCGCAATTCGGCCTCGGTGATGAAGTCTACGCTATGGTGCGGTTCCCCGAAGACCTGATGACAGGTAGCGGTGCTTACGCTGAATATGTCTGTGTGCCCGCATCAGAACTGGCGATGAAGCCTGCTGGGATAGATCACGTTCAAGCTGCTGGAGCGCCCATGTCGTTGCTGACGGTCTGGCAGTTTTTGGTGGACCTCGGCCATCACGCACCGAACCCGTTTCAATCGTTCGATCACGCACCAATTCCACTCGATGGCAAAACTGTTTTGGTCAACGGAGCGGGAGGCGGCGTCGGGCATCTGGCGGTTCAGGTGGCGAAAGTGAAAGGAGCGCGTGTGATCGCTGTTGCCTCCAGCAAGCACCAGGCGCTTCTGCGAGACTTGGGCGCTGAGCAGTTCGTTGATTACACCACTACTTCTGTTGAGGCGGCCGCACGGGATGTGGATCTTGTGATCGATGCCGTCGGCGGTCCGCACATCGAGCGTTTTATAAGCGTCATCAAGCCTGGCGGAGCCCTCTTTCTGGTTAATCCCCTCGGTTTCGCAGGTCACGCCGAGGCAGCCGAACGCGGAATAACAGTGTCGTCGACACAGGTGCGCTCGAGCGGCGCGCAACTGGCTGAGGCCGGCCGCCTCCTTAACGACGGCACTATCCGCGTCGTGATCGACAGCGTCTATCCATTGGCGGAAGCGTCCGCTGCCCACCAACGCGCCTCCCGAGGGAGCATCCAAGGCAAAGTCGTTCTGTCTGTCGTGTGAGACATCGATAACGATCGCCCACACTAAATCAGTCGGCAGTCGTGGGCTGCCAGCATTGGAAGGAACGCTTGATGCTGTTGATAATCGGATATGTTCAGGTTGATCCAACTGACGTAGCGCAGTTTATAGCAGATCTGAGGGAGCTTGCGATCGCCACACGAAAACGTCCCGGAAACTTTGCCTATGATGCGGGGATAGAGGATCCAGTTGCTGGACGGCTGCTCATATCGGAACGCTGGGCAGATCAGCAGGCGCTCACCGCTCATCTTGATGCTGCCGATACCGTCGCCTTCGTCGCTCGATGGCAGGGTCGGATGCAGGGTACTGTCCGCAAATTTGACGCTTCGAACGAGAGAGGTCTGATGGATCGATAGTGCCGAGGTCAAGCTGTCGAATTCGTCTCAGGTCACGGGTGACCCAAGCCTAAACAATTTCGATCCGCCCGCGAATAGCTTCAGGCCGTCTCACGCGCTAACTCCACGCGTGCAACGATCAAACCCTATTGTAGTCGAGCCCGCGCAATAGGACGCTGTTATCAAGAGCGCCGCTTCATGGCGGCCTACCGTCGTATCTCAGGGCGCGGTTTGCAATTTGCAGATCTGCGAGGCAAGCTCGGCGAAGCCTCCCTTGCGCGCGCATCAGCGCAAGCGGCACGCGCTCCCCCGAAGGGGTGATCGGCTCAATGAGCCGATCCATAGGCAAACGGGTCATAGATATTGATGATGGCGTCCTCGTCGCCGTCATACTCGGCGGAAGGCATGACGCCGATTTCGCCGTCTATTTCGAAGAGGGTGACCGGGACCATCAGGGTCCGGGCAAGATCGAATGCGTGGTTTTGTGCGAGGCTGAGATCCGACATGTGAGGCTCCATCCGTTGGCGGGGCCGATCCCCGCTCGATGGCGCCCGTTTGGTCCAGGCCCGGCCGCGGTCACCTCGGCGGCGCAGCCAGAGAGGTCGCAGGAACTGCGAACCCCTCGTGGGTTGACCGTCCAAGGACGGGACTGGATTAGGGATGCCAGACAAGAGAGCGGGATCGGAAACGCCAATGGTTGGAGCGTTCATCGATCCCGTCCGAATTGCAGGCCAATCATCCGATCATTCGATCCGTCGGCGTACAAAACCCCGGATAGCATTGGGTGAGTTCTGCCTTCCGTATGACAGCGGAATTGTCAAAGTCGCTCCTGATGCGCTCCGAACGCCCTCGCCAAGACAGGCACCAGGAATGAAAGCCCGCGCGGTGGAGACTTGGTGGCAGCAAGACTTTGGCTCAGCCACCTGCCCGGCCCAAAGGGCGACAGCCTTGCAGCGTTCCGCACTCGTTCGCACGATTCAGCGTTGCCAACTTGACGGCTCCGTCATTTTGACCTATTTACAGAATTCTGTAATTTTTGAAGTCCGGAATTGTGCGATGACTCAGCTTGAATACGATAACATCTTTGAAGCGATTACGGACGATCCGATCGAAGCAGCGGATCTGACATTGCGATCGGATCTCGTCAACACGCTTGTCGCCATCTTCAAGGAGCGCGGCTGGAAGAACGCCGATATCGGCACTGCCCTCGACATCCCGCAGTCGCGCGTCAGTGAACTCGTGCGCGGTAAGATCGCCGTCCTTTCGGTCCAGAAGCTTTTTGGCTACCTGGCAATCCTCGGCTATCGCTTCAAGCCGTCGCTTGATGGAAACCATCACGTGGTTTGCCGTGTCGAAGAAAAACAAAAAGAGGCCGCATAAACGGCCTCTCCTTGCTCCAATTTCGGAGTGTTATTTCTTCGTCGGTTTTTTGTCTTTAGCCGCCTTCGCTTCAGCCTGGGTCACTTCCCGAACCTCGGCCATCATTTCCTTGTAGCGGGACAGTGCAGTGTCCATTTCCTTCTGATCAGCCTTTTCGCTGGTCTTGGTAAAGGCGTGGAGAATGTAGACGGTGTCGAGGTGCTTTGCGCAGTAGACGGCTCGATAGGCGGGCGAACCGTTTTCGCGCAGTTCGATGACGCCCTTCCATTCGCCTCTGAGAACCTTGAAGTCATCCAGCGGGTCCTCTTCCTCCTGAACTCTCCGGATCTCGCCTGAAAAATTGATTCTAATATCGGTCGGCAGGTCCATAAAGGCGCGCTTGGCGCCGTCGTTCACAAACTTAAATTTCTTGGACATCTAGTTTCAAATTCCTCATTGCTTATAGGACTCTCTTTCTCCCGCTAAGCGGGGTTGGATTTGCCTGGATGCAAAGCACACCCAGACATGCAAACTTTAACACAGCTTTGCGTCAGAAGGCCGCAAAAATTGAAAAGGAACTGTCATGCCAACCGGTACTGTTAAATTTTTCAACGACGATAAGGGATTTGGTTTCATCACGCCGGAGACAGGCGGAACGGACGTGTTCGTTCACGTGTCTGCCTTGCAGCAAGGCGGGTCGCTGAGAGAAGGTGACAAAGTCACTTTCGAAGTTGGCCAGGACCGCAAGACCGGAAAATCGAAGGCTGAGAACGTTAGCGTGCTCTGACCTGCGGGCCGCGAGGCCAGCCTGTTCGTCAAATCTGGGCAAGCTGGTCTCGTCCGCGCTCAACCGGGCTTACTGAAGATTACGGCTCGTCACCTTCAACGTATCGATGTGCAAGTCGGGCACTTGTCCCGAGTTGGAGACTATGCCGAGCCCGCTCCCTATGACGCGAGATTTCCGGTCGGACGCTGGTATCAGAACAGACGATGCACCAGACTGATGCTGACAAGGACGTCGTCGAAACCATCCGTGTCGTCTATTTCCGCTAGGCTCTCGAATGAATTTATGGAAAAGGAACGATCCGATGGCAGAGGCAAACGCAACACTGGCGCTGATCATCGACGGCGACAACGCAACGCCCAAAATTGTCAAAGGCCTACTCGCCGAGATCGCCAATTACGGAACCGCCAGCGTCAAACGTGTCTATGGCGACTGGACCAAACCCAATCTCAACGGCTGGAAGGAATGCCTGCTCGAACATTCGATCCAGCCGGTCCAGCAGTTCGCCTATACCACCGGCAAGAATGCCACCGATGGCGCGATGATCATCGACGCCATGGATCTTCTCTACACCGGACGCTTCTCCGGATTTTGCATCGTCTCCAGTGACAGTGATTTCGCCAGACTTGCAGCGAGGATCCGCGAACAGGGTGTGACCGTCTACGGATTCGGAGAACGCAAGACCCCTCGTCCCTTCATCACTGCCTGCGACAAGTTCGTCTATTTCGACGTCCTCAATGCGTCGGTCGACGAACCGGCTGCCGTCGTTGCAGCAGCAGATCCCGTTCGAAAAGTCGCCAAGAAGGACACCCCGGTCCAAGGCGCGGCACCTGTTGTCCCGGTCACTCCCGTTAAGAGCAAGATCGACAAGACCCTGATCGATATGCTGACCAAAGCCGTCATCGCCACCGCCGACGAAGACGGCTGGGTCAATCTCGGTGCTGTCGGCAGTCATGTCGCAAAGCAGTCACCCGAATTCGATTCCAGAAACTACGGCTTTGCCCGTCTCAGTGAGCTCGTCGAGGCGACGGGGAAATTTGACATCGACCGATCCGGCAAGGCGCAGAAAGGCGTCCTTATCCATCTCAAATCGGCATCGACCGCGACCAAAAGGTGAAAGGAGTATTCCGATGGCACGCGAGAGCATCGAGGAACGCCTCTCCCGGATCGAGGTCCAGCGGAAAACCCTTAATTCCCGTCTCGGCGAGCAGGGGTATAAGAGGCCGTAACGAAGACCGCCTAGAATGACGATAGGAAGAAACAGCGCCCAGCTGGAATCGAGCGACGGATACCGATTTCGCGCCAGGTCGCACGCTTGTCGCGGCTTGGCTTGTAGTTGCGTTTCTTGGACATAATGGCAACGGTGATGGCGATAGCCACTGAGATAAGCAGACCCGGCAGATAATTAGTGATGAAGATGCGGGTAATGGAACTCAAGTTCATCAAAGGCAGGCAATGAACGGGTATCGACGCGGCAAAAGCTGACGGCATCTACACGGGTAGGAAAAAGAATGATGATGACGCGGAAATCCGCAGGCGGATCGCGGCTGGCGCAATGAAAGCCGCCGTCGCTCGTGAACTGAACATTTCCAGGATGACTGTCTACTGCGCCTTGGAAGGTCAAGGTTCGCAGTCAGCTTCGACATGATGCACGTTCGCTATTCGTTCTCTTAGCTGGCCAAAATCGCAGTTTCCGGCCGATTGGGCCGTTTAACTGCCAAACGGCAGGAAACCATCAAAACGGGTGATGACCGACAGATGTGTATGGGCCCGGAAGACGTCGGTGGTTGAACGTCAGAATAACTGGGGTGAGCGCAGCACGAGAAAATCGATGAACGTGCGGACTTTCGCGGAAAGATATTTCCTGCTTGGGTAAACGGCATGGAGGGTGTTGCTGACGCCGAGCGTATCCGGAAACAGCAGTTCAAGCCGGCCTGCTTTCAAATCTTCCGCCACTAGCCATTCCGGTAGGAAGACCATGCCCATTCCCCGTAAAGCCGCCAAGTGCAGAAGTGTCTCGTTGCTACTCAGCAGCACGTTGCGGACAGTGACTCTAAGGCGTTCGTTGTGACTGCCGAAGAGGATGCTGTCGCTGACACTGGTACCATTGTAGCGAAGCATCGCATGGCCGTTCAAACCCGCAATGGTCTGCGGTCGCCCGGCATGATTGAGATAATCCGGCGATGCCATCAGGCGGAATTCTATCGTGGCGAGTGGCCGCGCAACGAGACCCGGATCGAGCCGGTCGGAAGACATTGCTCGCAGTGCAAGATCAAAGCCTTCGTCGACCATGTTGGTGATCCGGCCGCTCAGATCCATGTCCAGACTGACTTCCGGATAACGCTGGTTGTATTCGGCCAGAAGGTTAACAAAGCCTGAACTGGCCGCCCACACCGGCGCACTGAATTTGAGCGTTCCGCGCGGCGCAACCGTGACATTACCGATCGACGCTTCCAGTTCGTCGAGCCCTTCAAGCATTTGCTTGGTTTGGCTGAAATACAGCGCGCCGGTTTCCGTGAGCGTGACACTCCGGCTGGTCCGATTAAGCAGCCGGCTTCCTAGGCGCTTTTCTAGGCGCATAACGTGTTTGCTCACCATTGCTGGCGACAGGTTCAAACGGCCTGCTGCCCCAGTGAAGCTCTTGAACTCGGCGACCAGGCAAAAAACCCGCAGGCTCAACATCGTATCCATGATCATCAACATAGAGGAAATGATGCATGTTGGTAAAGCTTATTGATCAGTCCAGGGAAAACAAGAACAGTTGCGGGGAAGACTGGCGGATGGAAGTGCTTGACCCGCCCAACGTCCGACTGCAGCGGCGGGGCCCAGAAAGGAATGGCGACGTGACGACATCGAAATTACCTACTTATTTCCTCAGCCATGGCGGCGGCCCCTGGCCCTATATGACCGGTGGCTTTCGCAGCAATTTCGACAAACTTGAGCAGTCCTTGATCGAGATGCGGGCGGAACTTCAATACCAGCCCAAGGCTGTGCTAGTTGTTCCGGCCATTGGGAGGAAAAAGGCTTTGCCGTCTCCTCGGGCAGCAACCCAGGCATGATTTACGACTACAGCGGCTTCCCCGACTATCTCTATCAGATCAAATATGGCGCGCCGGGCTCCCCCCAGCTCGCGCGTCATTGATTGATCTCTGCACTCTACCGGCATCGACGCCAGGCCCGACGCCAACCGCGGCTTCGATCACGGCACGTTTAGCCTCATGAAGCCGCTTTATCCAGACGAGAATATTCCGGTGGTTCAGCTCTCTCTGGATGCCCGCTACGATCCGGCGCTGCATCTCAAGGTCGGCAGGGCCTCGCGCCGCTGCGCGACGAAGGCGTGCTGATCATTGGCAGCGGTCTCAGCTACCACAACCTGTCGGCCATGCAGGGCACAGAAGGACATCGCCCCTCCCGTCATTTTGACGCCTGGCTGCAGGAAACGTTGGTCCCTCGCTTTCGCTAAGCGAACCGAGCGGCTTGTCGAATGGGAGAAGGCGCCCGCTGCCCGCGCGGCCCATCCACGTGAAGATCACCTGATCCCGTTGATGGTGGCGGTGGGTGCGGCCGAGGACGAGCCGGGCTTTGTTACCTATCACCAGAACGACTTCGCCGGTGGCCTAACCGCATCGAGCTTCCGCTTCGGCGATGTTCCCTCAGCCCTCAACTAAAAGGAGATGCGCAATGACCAGCGCACTATTCAGGCCGATCGTCTATCTCAAGGAAAACTGCCCATTCTGCCTCAAGGTTCGCCTCTTCCTGCTGGAAGCGGGACTGGCCTCAGACGTCGAAACCCGCGACTTTGTTTCAGACAGCGAACACGAAGAGACGATCCGCGCCGAGCTTCAGCCGCATCTCGACAAGGTTACCTTTCCCGCCGCTCAGCTTGAGCCCGGCCTATACGTCACGGAATCCGACGACATCGTCGCATTCCTTGCAGCCAAGGCAGGCCGTGATCCGGCCAGCATGACGGTTTATCGGAACTATGTCGACGGCGTCTTCGCCATGTCGATGAAGCTCTGGAAAGAAAACCAAGAACTGAAGAAGGCGGCACCCGCCACCTGATTTCTCACACAACCCACATTGGAAACTCTCGATGACCGATAACAGTAAATGGACGCCATACGTCCTCGCAATCTTGCGCATCATTACCGCGCTTCTCTTTCTAGAACACGCGACCATGAAATTCCTGCAATTTCCGGGTCCGGTTCCAGGCGTGCCCTATCCACTTCCCACCATCATGCTCATCGCAGGTGCAATTGAGGTGATCACCTCCGCTCTGATGCTGGTCGGCTTTCGAACCCGCGTCGCCGCTTTCATCGCTTCGGGCGAAATGGCGGCTGCCTACTTCATGGGCCACCTGCCCTATGGCTTCTGGCCGGCGCTGAACATGGGCGAAGTTGCGATCCTCTTCTGTTTCATCTTCCTCTACATTGCCTTTGCTGGTGGCGGGGCATGGGCGCTCGATACCACGCGTCGTTCTGCTAAGGCATGAGGCGATAGGAGTCGGCCTATACCAGGCTGCACATGGCAGCCCTGTCCCGCACACAAACGCACGAGAAAATCTGGAGATCAAAATGAAAGCGGCCCTTCTCAAATCCTACGGCGATATCGATCGTTCGAGATCGGCGATATCCCGACGCCGAAGCCTGGACCGGGCGAGATCTTGATCAAGATCGAGGCATCCGCTGTTAATCCTTTCGACTTATTCTCCGCCAGGGGTTCATGGCCAACTCATCCCGCTTCCGCTACCGGCCGTACTCGGGGGAGACGCGGCCGGCACCATCGCGGCACTTGGCGACGGCGTCACCGGTTTTGAGTCGGGGGGCGAGTTGTCGCTGATTTCGCGGCAAACGGCAAAGGGCCCATGCGAATATGGTGTGCTTCCCGCACATCCGTCGCCAAACTCCGGCTGGCCTGAGCTTCGAACAGGGTGCGTCGCTGGTCAAGGCCGGTTGACCGGGCGGCAGGCGTCGAGGCACTAGGTGTCAAGGCCGGCGACCGGGTTCTTGTCTCCGGCGGCCTCGGTGCCGTCGGCCGTTCCGCCATCCAATATCTCAAGCAGATTGGCGCGAAGCCGGTTGCCGGCGTCCGTGCCGAGCGATTGAACGAAGGCCGGGAACTGGCGGGCGATGCGCTTGATATCACTCTCCCCACCGCAAGCCCGGTTTTTAGCTATGCCATCAGCACTGCCGGCCCGGTGGCTGGCAACCTGATCAGTCATGTGCGCGATGGCGGCACGATTGCAAGCATCGTTCCGGTGCCGGAAGCCGCCAAAAACGGAGAGCGTGTCACCATTCATGAACTCTTCCACCGCACCGATGCAGTGACGCTCGACGCCGTGCTTGATGCTGCCCTGCGCGGTCTGTTGATTATCCCGATTTCCCATATCTTTCCTCTTGAGGAGATTGGTCTGGCGCAAAATACCGTAGCAGCGGGAGCACCGGGCAAAGTCGTGCTCAAGCACTGAGGGATCAAGACAGCGCCTGCCTGTCAACGACTT